>JAJUHM010000059.1 GCA_029279925.1 Aquabacterium olei | reverse complement strand
GTCCTTTTGTGCAAACGGATTTTCAATCCCAATTCAAACGCCCTTCACGATTACAGGTTCAGGCGATGACCCCGATGGCGACACGCTCACGTATTGTTGGGGGCCCGCAGGCCCGGTATGGCCCCATGGTCGCCGGTGTGATAGAGCCAGCAATTGAGCAGCCGACATGCAGCATCCCCGCGGCCGTGGCCCGCCAGATCCATCACCCCGAACGCGATGTCGCTGATCGGATCGATCCAGCGCAGCGCCGTATCGAACTCGATGCAATCGAAGGCCGTGACCTCGCCGTCCGGCAGCGTCAGCAGGTTGGCCAGGTGCAGGTCGCCATGGCCTTCACGGATGTGGCCGGTGTCGTGCCGAGCCTGCCAGAAGGGCGGAAGGCGCTCTGCTTCGGCGCTGAGCCAGGCCGTGACCGTGGCCAGGCTGTCACGGCGGGCCATCTCCGGCTGTGCGGCGAGGCCGTCGAGTGTGCCCTGCCAAGTGGCAAGACGCCGGGCTGGCGTGCCCCATGGTGAATCGGGTGGGGCCGAGGGCGCGGCCTGATGAAAGCTCGCCAGACGGTGAGCCAGGCGGTCCACCTCGGGCAGGGTCAGGAGACTCTGCGCCACCCGGTTCGACCACAGCCCCTCGTCCGGGAACTGCCGCATGCAGAGGGCGTGGTCAAGAACGGCCCCCGCGCCATCCAGTTCGGGCTCATCGAATGAGCCTGTGATGGCCGCGACCCGCAGGTACAGTGAAGGCGCCAGGCGCCGGTTCAGTGCGCATTCCGCCTCGCACAGCATGCGCCGCGTGGCCACCTCCCGCGCATCCAGGAAGGGCAGGTGCACCGGCTTCTTGATCTTCCAGGCGTGCACGCCGTCCAGCAGCACCCAGGAGATGTGGGTCTCGATCAGTCGGGCCTGCAGGCCGTATTGCAAGGCGAGCACCATGTGGCGAGCCTGCGCCAGGGCTGGGTCGTTCCGGGCATCGGGTGAGGGGCCGTGCATCCATCCTCCTCCTGTTCACGGGGTGATGGCCGACTGTACACTCGTCGTCGACATGCAGCCCGTCCTTCTACCCATGCCGAATGGCCCGCTGGACGCGGGGCGCGGCGACGAGGCCCTGTCCGCCCCATGACCCCGGCCTACACCGTCGCGGTGCGCGCCCTGTGCGCGTTCACGGCCCGAACAGGCGATCTCGATCTGCGCTTCACGCCTGCCCCCACGGCGCTGGAGGGCATGGAAGGGCACGCCCTGGTGGCCGCCCGCCGGGGCGCCGGCTGGCAGGCCGAGCGCCCGGTCAGCGCCACGGTGGGCGATGTGCGGGTTCGCGGCCGCATCGATGGCTGGGATGCAGCCCGGCTGCGGGTCGAGGAAATCAAGACCCACAAGGGGCGGCTCGAAGAACAGCCCGCGCACCACCGCGCCTTGCACCGGGCACAGTTGCACGTGTACGGCGCGCTGTTGTGCATGGAGCTGGGCCTGGATCAGCTTGAGCTGGCGCTGGTGTATGTGGACGTGGGCACGCAGCAGGAAACAGTTCTGCTGGAGCGCGCGAGTGCCGCAGCCCTGCAGGCGGCGTTGCACGACCAGGTGGGCCGGTTCGCGGCCTGGGCCGCGCAGGAAGCCGCCCACCGCCAGGCGCGGGATGCAGCCCTTCAGCAGCTGCGCTTTCCCCATGGTGAATTCCGTTTCGGCCAGCGGGAGCTGGCGGAGGCGGTCTACCGTGCGGCCGTGCGCGGGCGCTGCCTGCTCGCCCAGGCGCCGACGGGCATCGGCAAGACCGTGGGCACACTGTTTCCGCTGCTCAAGGCGATGCCGGGGCAAGGCCTGGACAAGGTCTTTGCGCTGAGTGCCAAGAGCGCGGGCAAGGCCCTGTTCATCGACGCGCTGGGCTCGTTGCAGCCCCCGGACGGCACCGGCCGCCTGCGCGTGCTCGAACTGGTGGCGCGCGACAAGGCGTGCGAGCACCCGGACAAGGCCTGCCATGGCGAATCCTGCCCGCTGGCGCGGGGGTTCTATGACCGGCTTGCCGCCGCGCGCCAGGCAGCCGTGGAGCTGCCGCTGATGGACCGCGAGGCGGTGCGTGCTGTGGCCTTGCAGCATGGCATCTGCCCCTATTACCTGACTCAGGAGCTGGTTCGCTGGGCGGATGCCGTCGTGGGCGATTACCACTACTGGTTCGATCAGCATGCCCTGCTGCACGCCTTGACCGCGACCGAAGCATGGCAGGTGGGGGTGCTGGTCGACGAGGCGCACAACCTGATCGACCGGGCCCGCGGCATGTACACCATGGCCTTGTCACAGGCGGCGCTGCGTGGCCTCAAGACCCAGGCGCCCCCTGCGCTGACGTCGTCGCTGGCGCGCCTGCAGCGGGCGTGGGCCGAGGTCAGCCGGGCGCTGGGTGCCGACGAGGCGCCCACGAGCGGTGAACCCGTGGTGTGGCGGGTGCTGCCCGATCTTCCGGTGCGCTGGCTGAAGGCGCTGCAGCAGACCGTGGCCGACATCGGCGCCTGGCAGGCCGATCACCCCACCGAGGTGGAGCCGCTGCTGCAGCGCTTTTACCTGGACGCGCTCGGCTTCACCCGCCTGGCCGAGACCCATGGCCCCCACGCCATGGTGGACCTGGGCCTGGAGCCGGGCAGCACCGCGGCGCGGCGCAACACGGTCGTGACCTTGCGCAACGTGCTGCCGGCACCGTACCTGGCGCCGCGCTTCGCGGCGGCCCGCACGGTCACACTGTTCTCGGCCACGCTACAGCCACCCGCTCACCATCTGAGCCTGCTCGGTCTGCCATCGGACACGGTGGTGATCGATGTGCCCACACCGTTCTCGGCCGAGCAGCTGCAGGTGACGGTTACCACCCGGTTGAGCACGCGCTGGAAGGACCGACGAACTTCCCTGCCGGGCATCATCGCCGTGATGCACGAGGTGTTTCGGGCCCATCCGGGCAACCACCTGGCCTTTTTCAGCAGCCACGATTACCTGCAACAGGTGGCGGATGCCTTCGAGCAGGCCCATCCGGACGTGCCCGTGTGGCGCCAGGCCCGCCGCATGACGGAGGCCGATCAGGCCGCGTTCCTGCAGCGCTTCCAGCCCGAAGGGCACGGCATCGGCTTTGCCGTGCTGGGTGGTGCGTTTGCGGAAGGGGTGGACTTGCCTGGCCGCCGGCTGATCGGCGCCTTCATCGCCACACTGGGGCTGGCCCAGGTCAACCCCGTCAACGAAGCCGTGCGTGAGCGGCTGGATGCCTTGCTCGGTATGGGCCAGGGCCACGACGCCGTCTACCTCCATCCGGGCATCCAGAAGGTGGTGCAGGCGGCGGGGCGTGTCATCCGCACGCCCGCCGACCAGGGCGTGGTCGTGCTGATGGACGACCGCTACGGCCGACCGGCCGTGCAGCGCCTGCTGCCGGCCTGGTGGCGCGTTCAGCGCGCGTGAGCGTTCACAGCGCGGCGCGGTAGATCGCGCAGACCTCTTCCAGCGTGGGCTGGACGGGGTTCGTTGCCCCGCACGCGTCCTTCATCGCGTTCAGGGCCAGGGTGGGGATGTCGGCTTCCTTGGCGCCCAGCTCGGCGGTGCCGGACGGAATGCCGACGTCCTGGGCCAGCTGTCGGATGGCCTGCAGCGCGCAGTCCGCGCCTGCCTGGGCATCCAGCCCGCGCACATCCACGCCCAGCGCCTGTCCCACATCCGCGAGCCGGCGTGCTGCCACCCGGGCATTGAAGGCCTGCACGTGCGGCAGCAGGATGGCGTTGCACACGCCGTGCGGCAGGTCGTAGAAGCCGCCCAGCTGGTGGGCCATGGCGTGCACATAGCCGAGTGACGCGTTGTTGAAGGCCATGCCGGCCAGGAACTGCGCGTAGGCCATCTGTTCCCGGGCGATCAGGTCGTCGCCATGACGCACGGCCTGGCGCAGGTGGCGTCCCACCAGCGTGATGGCCTGCAGCGCGCAGGCGTCGGTGATGGGGGTGGCAGCGGTGGACACATAGGCTTCGATCGCGTGCGTCAGTGCGTCCATGCCGGTGGCAGCGGTCAGCGAGGCGGGCATGCCGGCCATCAGCTCGGGGTCGTTGACCGACAGCACCGGCGTCGTGTGCTTGTCCACGATGGCCATCTTCACGTGGCGGCTGTCGTCGGTGATGATGCAAAAGCGCGTCATCTCACTGGCCGTGCCGGCCGTGGTGTTGATCGCCACCAGCGGCAGCTGCGGCTTGGCCGACTTGTCGACACCCTCGTAATCGGTGATGCGGCCGCCGTTGGCCGCCACCAGCGCGATCGCCTTGGCGCAGTCATGCGGCGACCCCCCGCCGAGCGAGATCACCGCATCGCAGCCGCTGCTTTGCAGCAGCGCCAGGCCGTCTTCCACGTTGGCCACGTTGGGGTTGGGCTTGACGTGGTCGAACACGACCGAGGTCACACCATGGGCGCCGAGCAACTCCGTCACCTGCCCCACCAGCCCGGTGCGCACCAGCGGGGCGTCGGTCACCACCAGCACCTTGCGCCAGCCGCGCTCGGCGATCTGCTGTACGGCGTCTTTCAGGCAGCCGCGGCCCATCAGGTTGACGCTGGGAATGAAGAAGGTGGTGGTGCTCATGCGGCGCTCCGTGTTGACGGTGGTCAGTGGGTGATGGGGGCGACCATAGCGGCCGGCTTCCAGCAGGGCTTTGACCTGGCGCAGGTGTGAACGCGATCACAAAAGGGGGTGTGGCGTCCCGGGATGCAGGGGATTTGATCCAGCGCAGCCTGCTGCTGCGGTCGGGCCGCGATGTGTCAATTTGAGGCATTGCGTTTCGGGGTGGCGCTCCTAAACTGAACCGGCAAGGAGCCGCTTCAGACGGCCCAGAGGAGACTTTCATGCTGGCTGCCTACATCACGCACGCCGACTGCGCCCGTCACGAGATGGGGCCTCAACATCCCGAGTGCCCTGAACGGCTCGGGGCCATCAACGACCACCTGCTCGTCAAGGGGCTGCTGGATTACATGCTGCCTTACGACGCCCCGCTGGCCACCGAGGAGCAACTGGGCCGCGCTCACTCCAGCCTGTATGTGCAGGAGCTGATGGCCAAGGCCCCCACCGACGGGCACCTGCAGGTCGACCCGGACACCAGCATGTGCCAGCACACCCTGAAGGCTGCCCTGCGCGCCGCCGGGGCCGCCGTGCAGGCCACCGATCTGGTGCTGGCCGGCGAGGTGCCCGCCGCGTTCTGTGCCGTGCGGCCGCCCCGCCACCAAGCCGAGCGCGCGGCCGCCAAGGGGTTCTGCTTCTTCAACAACGTGGCGGTCGGCATCCGCCATGCGCTGGACGTGCACGGGCTGGAGCGGGTGGCCCTGATCGATTTTGATGTGCATCACGGCAACGGCAGCGAAGACATCTTCCGCGGTGACGCGCGCGTGCTGATGTGTTCCATTTTTGAAAAAGGGCTCTATCCTTTCAATGGCGAGAACGCGACCGGCCCGAACATGGTCAACGTGGGCTTGCCGACGCGGTCGGGCAGCGATGCCTTCCGCGATGCCGTATCGACCCACTGGATTCCGGCCCTCGATGCCTTCCGCCCGCAACTCATCTACATCTCCGCCGGCTTTGACGCCCATCGCGAAGACGACATGGGCAACCTGGGCCTGGTCGAAGCCGATTACGAGTGGGTCACGCAGCAGCTCGTGGCCGTGGCCAAACGCCATTGCCAGGGGCGTGTCATCTCCTGTCTGGAGGGCGGCTACGTGCTCAGCCCTCTGGCCCGTTCGGCAGCCGCACACGTCAAGGCCTTGATCGGTGCGGACTGACCCCTGCACATGGACCAGCACTACCTCACCCCGCTTTTCGCCCCACGCTCCATCGTCGTCTTCGCCGGTCAGACCGGCGAGCCGGAGACCCTGTCGCCCCATGCACGGGCCCTGCTCGCGGCCTTGAAGGCCCAGCGCTACCAGGGCAGCCTGCAGTTCGTCGACACGCAGACCAGCGGCACGCTGGCCGATCTGGCGCAGGTCAAGGCCGATCTCGCGATGATCGCGCTGCCGCCGGCCGAGATCGCCCCGGCGATGGAGTTGGCGGCGCGCATGGCGTGCCGCACGGTGATGGTGCTCTCCAGTGGAATCGGGGCCGAGCAGGCAGCCGAACTGCATCGCCTGGCCCGGCGGGAGGGCCTGTACCTCCTCGGGCCGAACTGCCTGGGCTTCCAGCGCCCGGCGCTCGGCCTGAACGCCGGCGCCATTGGCGCCCTCGCCGAAGCCGGCCCGCTGGCCCTGGTGTCGCAGTCGGGCTCGCTGACCGCGTCCATGCTGGACTGGGCCGAGAAGAATGCCGTGGGCTTCTCGTCGGTCGTGTCGGTCGGGCCGCACACCAGCGTGGGCCTGGCGGAAACGCTCGATTTCCTCGCGAGCGACCCGCACACCAAGAGCATCCTCGTCTACATGGAAGGCATCTCGGATGCCCGCCGCTTCATGAGCGCGCTGCGTTCGGCGGCCAGCGCCAAGCCGGTGCTGGTGCTGAAATCCGGCCGCCGTCCGGAAGGCAACGAGGCCGCCCAGACCCACAGCAGCGCCATCGTGGGCAGCGACGACGTGTTCGACGCGGCGCTGCGCCGAGCGGGCGCCGTGCGCGTGAAGTCGTTTGTCGAGCTGTTCTCGGCCGCCAAGTGCCTGGCCTCGCGTTACCGGCCGGTGGGCAAGCGTCTGGCCATCGTCACCAATGGCGGCGGGCCCGGCGTGCTGGCCGCCGACTGGGTCAACGAAATCGACCTGCAGCTCGGCCGCCTGTCGCCCGAGGCCGCCGCGGCCCTGCGCCCGCAGCTGCCCGAGCTGGCCTCGCTGGCCGACCTGATCGACCTGTCGGAAGATGCCGGCCCCGAGCACTACGAGGCGGCCATCCAGGCCGCCAACCACGACCACACCATCGACGGCCTGCTGGTGATCTACTCGCCCAAGGTCGGCGGGGACGCACTGGCCGTGGCCCAGGCCGTGGCGCGCTGCAAGGCCACCATTGCCAAGCCGCTGCTGTCGTGCTGGATGGGCGATGCGTCGGTGGGCGAGGCCCGCGTGGCGCTCAACGATGCCAGCATCCCCAGCTTCCGCACGCCCGAAGCCGGAGTCGGCGCCTTCGGCAACCTGTCGCAGTTCTATCAGAACCAGCTGCTGCTGCAACAGACCCCGCCGCCGCTGACCACGCTGGCCAAGCCCGACATCGAGGGCGCGCGCCTGGTGATCGAAAGCGTGCTGGCCGAGCGCCGCAAGGTGCTGACCGAGATGGAGTCGAAGACGCTGCTGTCGGCCTTCCACATTCCGGTCACCGAAACCATCCTGGCCCGCAGCGCGCACGAGGCCATGATGATCGCCACGCAGATGGGTTTCCCGGTGGCGCTCAAGATCGACTCGCCCGACATCAGCCACAAGTCCGACGTGCAGGGCGTGGCGTTGAACATCATGAGCGGCACCGCGGTGCGGGACGCCTACAACGACATGATGGAGCGCGTGAGCCACCTGCAGCCCAAGGCACGCATCAACGGCGTGACGGTGCAGCAGATGGCGCGCGCGCGACGCGGCCGCGAGATCTACATCGGCGTGGTCACCGACGACCCCTTCGGGCCGGTGATCGCGTTCGGTGCCGGCGGCACGATGATCGAGCTGATCAACGACCGGGCCATGGAGCTGCCGCCGCTGAACCAGTACCTGGCCCGCCGTCTGATCGACCGCTCGCGGGTGGCCGAGACGCTGGGCGAGTGGCGCGGTGCGAGCGCGGTCGACCGCGAGGTGCTCGAGCAGGTGCTGCTGCGGGTGTCAGAGATGGTGTGCGAGCTGCCGCAGCTGCGCGAGATGGACATCAACCCCATCATCATCGACGAGCATGGCGCGGTGGCGGTGGACGCCCGCATCGTGATCGACAGTGCACCGCAGGCCATCGGCGGCCGTGCCAACGCCTATGGCCACCTGCCCATCCTGCCGTACCCGGCGCGTTTCGAGCAGATCTGGCCGATGCGCGGCGGCGGCGAGTACACCGTGCGCCCCATCCACACGGCCGACGCACAGATGCTGCAGGAGCTGGTGCACAACCTCTCGCCCGAGAGCCGCTACTTCCGGTTCGTGTCGTCGATGACCGAGCTGCCGCCGGCCATGCTGGCGAAGTTCACGCTGATCGACTACGACCGCGAGATGGCCTTGGTGGCCGTCTACAAGGAGCGCCACGCCGATGAGCAGGGCGAGATCACCGAGCGTGAACGCGTGATCGGGGTGTCGCGCTACATCACCAACCCCGACCAGACCACCTGCGAGTTCTCGCTGGTGGTGGCCGACGATTTCGGGGGCAAGGGACTGGGCTCACGCCTGATGGAAAGCATCATGGACGTGGCCCGCGAGCGCGGCTTGTCGGAAATCCAGGGCCTGGTGCTGGCCAACAACGACAGCATGCTGCGCCTGATGCGCAGCCTCGGGTTCACGGTCAAGTCCTATCCCGACGACCCCGACTTCAAGCTGGTGACGCACGCCCTGTGACGGGCGTGGCGCAAGGCAGGGGCCGCACGTGGCGGCCCCGCTGAGGCGTCAGGCCGTGACCGTGGCCACCTGCTGCAGGCTGGCCAGGGTGGCCACGCAGGCCCGCGCGGCTTCGGCGCCCTTGGTCACGAAGTGCGTGTGGAAGTAGCGATGGTGCTGGTCGTGCTCGTGGAAGTGGTGCGGCGTGAGCACCACCGAAAACACCGGCACCTCGGTGTCCAACTGCACGCGCATCAGGCCGTCGATCACGGCCGTGGCCACGAAATCGTGCCGGTAGATGCCGCCGTCGACCACCAGGCCCGTGGCCACGATGGCGTCGAAGCGGCCGGAGGCGGCCAGCTTCTTGGCATGCAGCGGGATCTCGAAGGCGCCGGGCACGGTGAACACCTGCACGCCATCCGTGGCGCAGCCCAGGTGGGCCAGTTCGGCGAGGAAGCCTTCGCGGGCCTGGCCGACGATCTCGGCGTGCCAGCTGGCCTGGATCAGGGCCACGCGGGGGCGCTGCGGCAGTGCGCCGGCAGCAGGAAGGGAAGAGGGAAGGTCAGACTGATTCATGGCTCGTGAAACGACAACGGGTCCAGAAATCAGGGCGCACGACAACCCTGCCCGTCGGACGCGCGCGGGCACGTGCCGCCGCGAAGGCGCACGCGCCCGCACCCGTCCAGCGGGGCAGGGATCGCGCTCTCTTTCATCCGGACTGTGACCGTCGGCCCTGGCATCTGACCAGGTCTGCTGACCCTCGCGCCACCGAAGCGGTGCGAGGCGCTCGCGGGCTCGAGGCCCGAAGGCCTCCTACCGCCGGTGGGGAATTCCACCCCGCCCTGAGAACGCTCTGCGCCGGCCTTGGCAGGCCGAAGCAGACGGGCATTGTAGGGCGCAGCACGACAGCAGGTCGGAGGCGGCCCGGGCCACCCCCTGCGATGCGGGGCCTTGGCCGCCGGAAGGGCCGCGGGCGTTCACATCGGCCCGGGCAGCAGCTTCAGCCCGAGCAGCAGCACCGAGGTCACGGCGTTGTAGGTGATGCCCAGCACCGCCTGTACATAGAAGACGGCCGACAGCACCTGAGCGCTGAAGCCATGCTCGACCACGACCGCCATGCCGAAGCACAGCGCGGTGTAGACCGTCCAGCGGCGAAGGTAGGTGGGCAGCCAGCGGACCTGTTGCTGGTTGTGGCGCCAGGCGGCCGCCCGTTCGAACAGGTTGGGCCGGTTCACGTCGCGGAACAGCCAACCAAAGAACCAGTAGCGGTACAACAGTTGCCGGAAGGGCAGGGGCGCACGCACCGTGTCGTCCGTCATGACGCCGACGGTGCGGCCGCTCAATGAAGGCGGCGGGGTGTCTGAACGAGGACAGCTCATGGGGCACCTCCTGGCCGATGGCGTCATGGTGCCAAGCGGACAGGGCTTGCGAAGCCGAGAAATACCCGCGCCCTCCGGCGCAAACCCATGGCCGGGACGCGAGCCGGGCCCGGTGCACCAGCATGCATTGTGCGCAGGCGGCGCCCGCGGGCCCCGCCCGGTGACGCTTCAGCCCTTGCGCGAGCGCGGTCTGCCGGATGCGGTCTGTGCCGCCTGGGCAGCCTGCTCCCGCAGCTTGTCCTTCTTGCTCTTGCGACGGCCCTTGACGCCGCCATTCGGGTGGATCGGCGCCACGGCCATCGGGCTTTCGGTTGAATCGGGCACGGCGCGCGGCTCGAAGCCCTCCACTGTCTCACGCGGAACCCGCAGTCCTTGCCGCTTTTCGATCAGGCGGAAGTGGGCTTCGGCTTCGGGCGGCACGAAGCTGTAGGCGGTGCCGGCCTCGCCCGCGCGGCCCGTTCGGCCGATGCGGTGAATGTGATCGGCCGGTGAGCGCGGCAGATCGAAGTTGACCACCACGGGCAGGCGGGCGATGTCGATGCCCCGCGCGGCCACGTCGGTGGCCACGACCACCTGCAGGCTGCCGTCTCGCAGGGCGGCGAGCGTCGCACGCCGGGTTCCCTGGCTCAGCTCGCCGTGGAAGGCTGCCGCGCGCACCCCGTTGCGGGCGAGCTTGTGCGCGACCAGTTCGGCGCCGTACTTGCTGGCAACGAACACCAGCACCCGTTCCTCGGCATGCCGGGTCTGGATCAGATGACGCAGCAGCAGGGTGCGGCGATCGGCGTCGACCACTACCGCGTGCTGCTGGATGTCGGGCCGCGTCTCGGGCGTGGCGTCCACCGTCACCCGCTGAGGGCGGTGCAACACCCCGCGCGCCAACTCGTCCACTTGGTCCGGGAAGGTGGCCGACAGCAGCGCGGTCTGCCGGCGTGCGGGCAGCCAGGCCAGGATCTGCGCCAGCTCGTCGGCAAAGCCGAGTTGCAGCAGGCGATCCGCCTCGTCCAGCACCAGGGTGGCGACGGTCGCCAGCGTCAGGGCGCGATGCTGCACGAGGTCGATCAGGCGGCCCGGTGTGGCGATCACGATGTCGGCCCCGCCACGCAGGTGCATCAACTGGGGGTTGATCGAGACGCCGCCGTACACCACGGCCAGCTTGGGCCGCTGCGGCCAGTCCGCGCACAGGCCCGCCAAGGTCTGCCCCACCTGGTCGGCCAGTTCGCGGGTGGGCACCAGCACCAGGCCTCGCACGTTCCGCGGCGTGCGGCGCTCGGCGTGCAGCCACTGCGCCAGCAGCGGCAGGGTGTACGCCAGGGTCTTGCCCGATCCGGTCTGAGCCTGGGCCAGCAGATCGTGCCCCGCGAGCAGCGGCGGAATGGCCTCGGCCTGAACCGGCGTCGGGGCGGTCAGCCCCTGGACGCTCAGGGCATTGAGCAGGGCTGCGGGCAGGGCCAGGTCGGCAAAGGTCATGCGGGCGGGATCGGACAGGAACGGACCAGGCGGCCGGTGTCGCCGCGGGTGGGGCGCGAACGCCAAGGGCGCGAGTGTACGCGGCCAGGGCCGGTTGTCCCCACTTCCTGTGGACAACTTTGTTGGCAAACCGGGGGGAACCGGGTTTTCCCCTGGGGGGCAGGGTGGTTTGCACAGAAATGTGGCAACCCACATGGCCCTCCGGCGGGGAGCCCGGGGGCAGATGGCGACAATGGCGGGCTCCTCAGTCGTCTGTCTGCCCCATGACCGAATCCACAGCCGCCTCCGCGGCCTTGTCGCCTCAGTGGACGCGACGGGGCACGGCGGCCTATCGCCGCATCAGCGTGGCGCTGTTCCTGGCCGGCTTCGCGACCTTCTCGCTGCTCTATGGCGTGCAGCCCCTGCTGCCGGCCATGGCGCAGGCGTTCGGCGTCAGCCCGGCCGAGAGCTCGCTCGCCCTGTCCGTCTCCACGGGGATGCTGGCCGTGGCCATTCTGGCAGCGGGTGCGGTGTCGGCCTCGATGGCGCGCCGGCCCCTGATGTTCACGTCCATGTGCGCCGCCGCCGTTCTGAACATCCTGGCGGCGCTGGTGCCCGACTGGCATGCGCTGCTGCTGGCGCGCGCCGTGTCGGGGTTCATGCTGGGCGGTGTGCCTGCCGTGGCCATGGCCTACCTGGCCGAGGAGATCGAGCCGCCCGGCCTGGGGCTGGCGATGGGCTTGTATGTCGGCGGGACGGCCTTCGGCGGCATGATGGGCCGCATCGGCGTCAGTGTGCTGACCGAGTGGGTGGGCTGGCGCTCGGCGCTGACGGGCCTGGGTGTGGTGGGGCTGCTGGCGGCCGCGGGTTTCGTGTTCTTGCTGCCCGCTTCCCGCAACTTCGTGCCCCGCCGCGGGCAGGCGTGGTCCGACCACCTGGCGCAGTGGGCCGCGCACCTGCGTCAGCCCGGCCTCCCGCGCTTGTTCGCGATTGCAGGCCTGCTGATGGGCGCCTTCGTGACGGTCTACAACTACGCCGGCTTTCGCCTGGTGCAGCCGCCTTATGAACTGAACCAGACCGAGATCGGGCTGATCTTCGCCGCCTATGTGTTCGGCATCGTGTCGTCTGCGGTGGCGGGTGCGCTGGCCGACCGGTTCGGGCGCTGGCCGGTCATGGTGTCGGGCCTGGGCTGCATGGTCGCCGGACTGGGACTGACCTGCCTGTCGCCGCTGGCCTGGATCGTGGCCGGCATCATCGGGCTGACTTTCGGCTTTTTCGTCGCCCACGCGGTGGCCAGCGGCTGGGTCGGTCGGTTGGCCGTGGGCAGCAAGGGCCACGCGTCGTCGCTCTACCTCTTGTCGTACTACCTCGGCTCGAGCGTCATGGGATCGGTGGGCGGCTGGTTCTGGGGGCACGGTGGCTGGGGCAGCGTGGCGGGCTTCACCCTGCTGCTGCTGGCGCTGGCCGGGGTGGCGGCATGGGGTCTACGGCGGATCGGCGGCCTGCCCTCTTGAAATGTCATCACCCGTCCCTATAATCGTTAGCACTCGCCACCCTTGAGTGCTAACAGGCGCGGTCAGCCGCTGCCTGGATCCCGGTGGCGACATGCGGTGTCCGCATGATTCATCCCGGAACCCGGCTCCCGTGACGCATGTTGCGCGGGCCATTGTCTAACTCGATGTCTCAAGAGACTGGAGAAACCATGAAGCTGCGTCCCCTGCACGATCGCGTGATCGTCAAGCGCCTGGAACAAGAAACCAAGACCGCGCTCGGCATCATCATCCCTGACAACGCCGCCGAAAAGCCCGACCAGGGTGAGGTGCTGGCCGTCGGTCCGGGCAAGCGCAACGACAAGGGCGATTTCGTTGCCCTGAACGTGCAAGTTGGCGACCGCGTCCTGTTCGGCAAGTACTCCGGCCAGACCGTGAAGGTCGATGGCGAAGAGCTGCTGGTCATGCGCGAAGAAGACCTGTTCGCCGTCGTCGCCCAGTAAGCGACCACCGCCTCAGGCCCCCTCACTTCATCACACAGATTTCGGAGATTTCACATGGCAGCAAAAGACGTCATCTTTGGCGGCGAAGCCCGCGCCCGCATGGTTGAAGGCGTGAACATCCTGGCCAACGCGGTCAAGGTCACCCTGGGTCCCAAGGGCCGCAACGTGGT
>JAJUHM010000058.1 GCA_029279925.1 Aquabacterium olei | reverse complement strand
TTCTGCGTGAGCTGGGGGTGACCGATGCACAGGGCCACCTGATCCCGGCCATGTCGCGCAAGTGGAAGCAGATCAACAAGTTCGTCGAGGTGTTCGCCGCCGCGCTGGGCCGCTCGCGCCTGGCCGACAAGCCCGCCGTGCATGTCGCCGACTTCGGCTCGGGCAAGGGCTACCTCACGTTTGCCGTGCATGACTGGCTGACGAACACGCTGGGGCGCCAGGCACGCGTCACCGGGGTGGAGTTGCGGGCAGACCTGGTCAAGCTGTGCCAGGGGGTGATCCGCCGGCTGGGCCTGGAGGGCATGGCCTACGAGCAGGGTGACGTGCGCGACTACCACCCGAGCGATCTCGATGTCGTCATCGCCCTGCACGCCTGCGACATCGCCACCGACTACGCCATCCACCTGGGCATCCGCGCCGGGGCCGAGGTCATCCTGTGCTCGCCGTGCTGCCACAAACAGATCCGTCCGCAGCTGCTGAGCCCGCACCCGCTGCGGCCCATCCTGCAGCACGGCATCCACCTGGGGCAGGAGGCCGAGATGCTGACCGATGGCCTGCGCGCGCTGTTGCTGGAGGCCGCTGGCTATGACACGCAGGTGTTCGAGTTCATCTCGCTGGAGCACACCAACAAGAACAAGATGATTCTGGCGGTCAAGCGCCTGCGGCCGAAGCCCAACGACGAGGTGCTGGCACAGATCCGCGAGATCAAGGCCTTCTACGGCATCCGCGAACAGGCGCTGGAAAGCCTGTTGCGCGCCGACGGTCTGCTGGCCGCCTGAGCGGTTTCCGGCCGAGGCCAGGGGCCGATGTCGGGCTGAGCCCGATGTGTCGGCGCTGCAACTCTTGTACAGTGCATCCCTGGGCGAAACGGACAGCGACCAGAATCTGCCGCCGCCCTCAGACCACCACACAGGGACGAGCACGGATGAGACAGGCAGGCCGGTCAGGGACGGCTCCGCGGCACAGGTGCGCGCGATGATCGCGACGACACCCCGCGCGTGGCCCATCACCGCCCCCGTTCCGGATGACCTCCGGGGGGTGTGGGTGCGCACGCTCCTGCAGACCGACACGCTGGCCGAGCATGCCGGTGCGCCCCCGAGCGACACGACCAGCTGGGTGCGCTGGCTGCAGACCAGCCGCTGGCACGTCGACCTGCGCGTGCCCGAGCGGGCGCTGCAGGCCCGCCATGTCGCTCCGCTGGCGCAGCAAACGCCGGCTCAGCTCGCGCTGCTGGCCGAGCAGCAGGGTTTCACGGGCGTCACCACCGTGGAGACCCACCCCACGGGCGAGGTCTGCACCTGGTTGCGCCACACCGATTTCCAGCCACCCAGCCTGCATCCGGATGCGGGCTGGTTGCTGTTCGAGCGCCCCGATCGCCTGGTCGAAGTCGGCATCCATGCCGACTACAACGAGGTGTGGGAACGCCTGCCCGGCTCGAGCGGATGCTTCGTCGCCCTGGGCGGGTTGGACATTGACGGGCGCGACGATGGCCGCCGGTTGCTGCTCGCGGGGCATTACCTGGCGCGGGTGCGGCCGCGACAGCGGGGCTGGCCCCGCGGGATGCCGCCCGGCCTGAGCCTGACCGAGGCCCTGCTGACCCAGCCAGAACGCGCACACGATTGGCTGGATTGCGAGATCAGTTTCGGCACCCTGCACGAGGGCGTCTGGCAGGTCGAGCGCTCGACGCTGCCCGAGCTGGACGGCCAGGCCTTGCCATGTCAGCTGCACCGCCTGGATGCCCGGATGGCCGGCGTGACCTTGCCCGTGCGGCCCGGTGCCCCCACCGAGCCCGAGGCGTGGCAGATCCTGGAGTGGGACGACCCCGAGGCCACGCTCGGCTGAGGTCCGGAGCGCAGCGCACCGGGCGGCCATGCCCGACAATCGCAGCATGCCCACGCTGCGCCCTCTGTCCCCCCCTGCCGATGCCCCGGTACCCGCCCCTCAGCCGGCCCCGGGTGCTGTCCCGGTCCGTGGCACGCCGGCGGATCCGCAGAAGCACCCGGTGCACGTCGGACCCAGTGCCATCGACGGACAGGGGGCGTTCGCCACGGCTGCCATCCCGGCGCGCGCCAAGATCGGCGAGATCCGCGGCGAGTTCGTCGACATGGCCGAGGCCCGCGCGCGCGCGCGAGAGGCGGAGCGCCGCACCGGCCGCATCTTCATGGTGGCGGTCTCCGAGCGCCGCGCCGTGGATGCAACCCGGTCGACCGACCCGCTGCGCTTTGCCAACCACGCCTGTGAGCCCAACATGGTGCTCAAGGTGCAGCAAGGGCGCGTGGCCTTCTACGCCCTGCGGGACATCGCCGCGGGGGAAGAGCTCACGGCGCGGTATGGGGCCACGCACCATGGCGGCCGGCTGGTGTGCCGGTGCGGCTCCCCGCGCTGCGTGGGGCGGCTCTGACGGCGCGTGCGCCATGAAAAACCCCCCGGCACCTTGCGATGCCAGGGGGTCGAGACGGTGTCAGCGAGACGGTGGATCAGCCCAGGGCGACCAGCTCTTCGTTGATCTTGGCCAGGGCCTCTTCGGTGATCAGGCCACCGGAGAACTTCGCGACCATCGACAGCGCGAAACCCTTGCCCATGCCGATCTGCGGGTGGGTGGAGATGCCCGGCAGGTGCTTTTCCAGGATGGCCTTGGTGGCTTCGTTGTCCAGCAGGTCGCCGAGTTTGGTTTCGATCGAGAAGCTCATGCTTGTGTCTCTCAGTGATGGGTTTGACAGGGGGCGCACGGCGCAGCGTGTCCACGCCACAGGCCGGTGTGCAACCAGTAGCATACCGCGTTCAAACGATTGTTTGGCGTCTGCCCGCTCATCCGGGCGGCGAGCACCGATCCGGTCAGCCAAGCTAGCACAAAACCAGGGCGTTGCGCCCTTGGAAGATGCACTGGCTTTGTCCGCCGTCAGACACTTATCCCCACATTCGGGCGAGCGGGGGACCACCTTTCGGGCTTCAGGTCAAGACCTGAAAAATGCACGGAAACTCGTGACAAGTGATTGATACAAAAGGGATTTTCCGGAAATGCCTCAGCGGGGCGTTGTGCGCGTTAACCCTCGCTTGGCAGCGGCGTGTGGCAGATGCCCGAATTTTTCCCACAAAGTTATCCACAGGCCGTGGATGCTGTGCGTCGTCGCAGAATCAAGGACTTGCGCGACGCTGTGGCGAGATGGCTTGCGGTACGGCTTGCAACTGAGGTGCGTTCTGTCCGGAATCCGGCGCACGGTCCGGTTTTCCGTGGTGTGTGTCACGGCTGGACGACAGACTGCGTCGTCGTGCAGGCAACTAGGGAAAACCCTTGTTTCGTTTGCGAGGGGCTTCAGTTATCCCCATTCAGCGAAGAGCGGAGCTTCGCGACACATCCGCGCGCCGCACAGGGGTATCATCGGATGGTGCATTCGCTAAGTGCTTGATTTTTATAGAGGTGCTCCGGGTGCTGCGCGATGAGGCATTCTGAAGAACCGCCCGTTGCGACAAGCAGTTAGCGTGCGTTTACAACGCTTTCCCACAAAGTTATCCACAGGCGTCGGGGATAAGGGCGCGGTCCTTCTGGATCAAGCACTTGCCGATTCTTTTTCATGCCCTTGTCAGAAAAACAGAGACACATCGGGGACGTCTTGCCGGCCGCCGATGGGGCGGCCCCGGGTGTGCGCGTGGCTGTGGTGGTCGAGACGCCGCAGCACAGCGGCCTGACCAGCCCGCTGGACTACCTCGCACCGCAGGCCTTGCCGCCCGGCACGCTGGTGCGCGTGCCACTGGGCCGCCGGGTGGTGCTCGGGGTGGTGTGGGATGAGATCGCCGTGCCGGATGGCAGCGTGTCCGCCTTGCGAGACGACCAGCTCAAGCCCATCACCGAGGTGCTCGACGGTCTGCCCCCCTTGCCTGCGGCATGGCGACAGGTGGTGTCGTTTGCAGCCGGCTACTACCAGCGCGCGCTGGGCGAAATGGCCCTGATGGTGCTGCCTCCTGAACTGCGCCAGCTGGATGCCACCCAGTGGGCCCGTCGCGAGAAGCGCCTGCACAAAGCCGTGGCGGCCCACGACCCAAACGCCGCCGGGGCCGCGCGCCCCGCCCTCACACCCCAGCAGGACGCGGCGCTGGCCGCCCTGAGCGAGGCCGGGCCGCTCAAGCCCTTCCTGCTGTGGGGCAGCACCGGCAGCGGCAAGACCGAGGTCTACCTGCGCCAGGCCGAGCGGGCGCTCGATGCCGGGCAGCAGGTGCTGATGATGGTTCCCGAGATCAACCTCACGCCGCAGCTGGAAGCCCGCGTGGCGGCCCGGTTCGCCGACCGGCGCATCGTGTCGCTGCACAGCGGCCTGACGCCGGCGCAGCGCCTGCGCAACTGGCTGATGGCGCACTACGGCCACGCGGATCTGGTGCTGGGCACCCGGCTCGCCGTGTTCACACCGCTGCCCCGCCTGGGCCTGATCGTGGTCGATGAGGAGCACGACCCCAGCTACAAGCAGCAGGACGGCGCCCGCTATTCGGCCCGGGATCTGGCGGTGTACCGCGGGCACCTACAGAAGGTGCCGGTGATCCTGGGCTCGGCCACGCCCAGCCTGGAGAGCTGGTTCAACGCGCTGCCTGCCGAGGAGGGGGGCACCGGTCGCTATCGGCGCCTGGCCATGCCGGCGCGGGTGGGCGACGGCAACATGCCCGTGGTGCGGGTGCTGGACTTGTCTCGCGCGCCCAAGCCGCCTCGCGGCGAAAGCGCGCCGCCGCTGGCGGCCGAGTTGCTGGCCGCCATCACCGAGCGCGTCGAACGCGGCGAGCAGAGCCTCGTGCTGCTGAACCGCCGGGGCTACGCGCCGGTGCTGCATTGCGGCGACTGCGGCTGGAAGAGCGGCTGTCCCCACTGCAGCGCCTGGCGGGTGTTCCACAAGGTCGACCGCACGCTGCGCTGCCACCATTGCGGCTTCACCGAGCGGGTGCCGCGGGCCTGCCCGGATTGCGGCAACCAGGACATCGCGCCCGTGGGCCGTGGCACCGAACGGCTGGAAGAGCAGCTGGCCGAGGCCCTGCCCGGTGCCCGCCTGGGCCGCATCGACGCCGACGTGACCAGGCACAAGGGCGCGCTGGAGGCGCAGCTGGCCAGCGTGCACGCGGGCGAGGTCGACGTGCTGGTGGGCACGCAGATGGTGGCCAAGGGGCACGATTTCCGGCGCATCACGCTGGTGGCGGCGGTCAATCCCGATTCGGCGCTGTTCGCGAGCGATTTCCGCGCGGCCGAGCGCCAGTTCGCGCTGCTGCTGCAGGCCGCCGGGCGGGCGGGGCGGGACGCCGATGTGGCGGGGCGCAGCGAGATGTGGGTGCAGACCTGGCACCCCCTGCACCCGCTCTATCAGGCGCTGCGGCGCTACGACTACGCCGACTTTGCGCGCCAGCAGCTCAAGGAGCGCGAGATGGCGGGCCTGCCGCCCTACGCCAGCCTCGCCATGCTGCGCGCCGAAGCCCGCACGCAGGAGGCGGCACAGGCCTTTCTGCTGGAGGCCGCGCGCGCCGTGCAGACCGACGCGGACGAGGCCGTGCGCCTGTATCCGCCGGTGCCCACCCCGGTGCAGCGGGTGGCCAACGTCGAGCGCGCGCAGATGATGATCGAATCACCCCAGCGGCTGGCGCTGCAGCGCTTTCTGGTCGCGGCGCAGCCGGTGTGGCTGGCCCAGGCGCAGCAACACCGCCGCAGCGGTCTGATCCGCTGGGCGGTGGACGTGGACCCGCTGTCGATCTGAGCGAGGGCCTCAGCTGATCAGGCAGTCAAGGCCCTCGGCCAGTTCTGCCAGCGGCGGCATCTCGGTCAGCATCAGGTCGGCCTTCAGGCCCATGCGCTCCAGCACCGCGGTCGGCACCGTGGCGGCCAGTTCTTCGGGGCTCAGTTCGTTGTGCTCCGAGCGGGCACGCCAGGCCGACACGTGCACCAGCGCGGCCACCGGGTCGAACGGGGCATGCGCCAGCGGCTCCGGGAAGTGCTGGATCGCATCGGCGAACGCCGTCGGGAAGCGCCACAGCCGCGCCAGCTCGGCGCCCACGTCGGCGTAGGTGTAGCCGAACGAGGTGCGCTCCATGTCCATGCGGCGCGGGTCCATCGGCGAGGCGATCTTGTCCAGCTGCAGCATCTGTTCCGGCATGCCGGCATGCATCACTAGCTCACCGATGCTGTGCATCAGGCACACCGTGAAGGCCTGGTCGCTGTTGACATTCGCCTTGCGCGCCAGCCAGCCACCGACGGCGGCCGTGTGCAGGCTGTAGCGCCAGAATCGCTTGAGGTCCATGCCGGGCATCGACTTGTAGCCCCCCGTCAGGCCCGAACTGATCACCAGCGTGCGCACCGTGACGAAGCCCAGCATGGCCAGCGCCTCGTTGACCGTGCCGATGCTGCGCGACACGTGGTAGTAGGCCGAGTTGGCCAGGCGCAGCAGCCGGGCCGACAGCACCGGGTCGGCGGCCAGCTTGCGCGCGATCTCGTCGATCGAGATGTCGTCGCTGTTGAAGCTGTCGATCAACTCGTGAACGATCTTGGGGACGGCCGGCAGGGCCTGGGGCTGTTTGAAAAGGGCTTCGAGCTGCATGTGTGCGAGCCTCCATCTCGAAAGACACATAGGGCACCGCCGACCGACTTCCCGGCAGGGGCGCCCGGTCTGTGGCAGATTGACCAGATATCGACCACCAGCGGCCGGGTCTTGAGCTTCGCGCGTCACAATTTTTCGGAAGACGCAAGAAAGCCCCTTGCGGTGGTCCAGTTCTCGAGGAACGCGTCATGACCTTGTCGAGCCTTCTGAAGCCCGTCCTGCCCGTCTGGATCGGGGCGCTGACTGCCACGTTCATGGCGCTGGGCGCCACCGGCGGCGCGCGCGCCGAAGCCCTGCCCCAGCGCAATCTGCTGATCGAGTGGCGGGTGGCCGGCCAGGTGGCGGACAACCGGGCCGGTGCCGGGGTGAGCATCACGACCACCAGCCCGGGGCCGCAGGGCGGCTACACCGTGTCCACCACCCGGCGCTCGGAGACGACGGTGACCATCGGGGGCGGCAGCGTGCAGACCCGCACGCAGGAGCAAGGGCAGCAGCAGGTGCTGGTGCTCAATGGCGGGCAGGCGCGCCTGTTCGTCGGCGAAAGCCGGCCCTACACCGTGTGGCAGTGGGCCTGGGGCAGCGGCGGCGGCGGTGGCACCGGCGTGGGCCATGGCTGGGGGCAGACGGTGTTCCTGGACCTGGGCCAAGGGCTCAGCGTGCAGCCCAGCTGGCCGGGCGGCCGTGCGCCGGTGCGCGTGGCCTTCCAGGCGAGTTCGGCCCGCGCAGGGCAGGCCTACGAGCCGGATGGCGTCAGCCGGCGCACCGAGGTGGCCTCGACCCTGCTCGTGCCCCTGGGCGAATGGACGGTGGTGGCGCGCAGCGGCCAGCGCACCGAAGCCCAGCAGGCTGGTACGCTGTCGACCCGCTCCGTCGATCGCGACGACAGCGGCGTGCTGGAAATCCGCATCAGCCTGCCCTGACCGCGGCCGACGACCGTCCATCCTGTGCCACCGCGCAGGATGCCCCTTGCCCACCTCCTGCGTTTCGATGTCGCCCTCCGACCGCTTCAGCCCCCTGACCCGTGCCCTGCTGGACAACATCCGCCGCGCCGGCCTGCCGCCCCTCCACACCCTCCCTCTGGCGGCCGCGCGGCAGGCCTATGCCGCGGGCGTGGGCGCCATGAGTGAACCCGGCCCGGCGCTGGGTCGGGTCGAGCGGCTCGGCATCCCCGGCCCTGCGGGCCAGATCCCGGCGATGCTGTGGGCCCCGCGCACCGAAGCGGGGCTGCCCGTGCTGCTGTACCTGCACGGCGGGGGCTTCGTGATCGGCGGCCTCGACACCTGCGAGGCCATGTGCCGCCGCGTGGCGCAGCTGGCCGACGTGGCCGTGGTCGCCATCGACTATCGGCTGGCGCCCGAGCACCGCTTCCCGGCCGCCCTGGAAGACAGCATGGCTGCGCTGCGCTGGCTGGCAGACCACGGCCACACGCTGGGCCTGGACACGCGCCGCATGGCCGTGGCGGGCGACAGCGCCGGCGGGTGCCTGGCGGCATCGACCGCCCTCATGGCCCGCGATGCCGGCATCCCGCTGCGGCTGCAGGCGCTCTTCTACCCCACGGTGCAGGCGCGCCAGGCCACCGAGTCGTTCAAGACCTGGTCGCGTGACACCCCGCTGTCGGCCGAGCTGATGGCCTGGTTCCAGGCCCAGTCGGCCGCGCCCCTGCCGCCCGATCAGGCCTGGTTCCGCGAGCCCCTGTTCGCGCCGGATCACACGGGCGTGGCGCCGGCCTGGATCGGGCTGGCCGAATGCGACCCCTTGACCGACGAGGGCCAGCTGTACGCCGACCGGCTGCGTTCGGCGGGCGTACCCGTTCAGGTGCGTGTGTGGCCCGGGGTGCTGCACGATTTCATCAACATGGGGCGTTTCATCCCCGAAGCCGGCCAAGCACACGCCGAACTGGCCGCCGCGGTGCGCCAGGCCTTCGCGATTTGAGGGGCCGGGGGCTCGGTTCTGCGGGTTTTCCTGTGGGCCGGGCGGCCTCGTGGTGGCATGGGCCTTGCGAACGCCCCTGGCACCATGAGCACCCCTCCTCACCCCCTCTCGGGGCCCGCCGCTGCCGGGGCCGACGCCTCCCGGGCCGCCGCCGTCTGGCGCGACCGGCTGGGCCTGCTGCTGGAATCGACCGGCGAGGGCGTCTATGGCATCGACATGGACGGCCTGTGCACCTTCATCAACCGCGCAGGCGCTCGCATGCTGGGCTACGAGCCGCACGAGGTGCTGGGCCGCAACATGCACGACCTGGCACACCACACCCATGCCGACGGCCGCGGCTACCCGGTCGATGACTGCCCGATCTACAACGCCTTCCGGGCCGGCGTGCCGTGCCGCATCGACACCGAGGTGCTGTGGCGGCGTGACGGCCGCGCATTCCCGGCCGAGTACTCGTCCTATCCCATCCTGGATGGCGGGCAGGTGCTGGGCGCGGTGGTCACCTTTGTCGACATCACCGAGCGCAAGCAGCAGCAGGACCTGATCCGCCAGGCGCGTGACGAACTGGAGCACCGCGTGGCCGAGCGCACCCAGGCCCTGAGCCAGGCCCTGGGCCAGCTGCGGGACCTGCAGGCCCACATCGAGCACGTGCGCGAGCAGGAGCGCATCCGCATCGCCCGCGAGATCCACGACGAACTCGGCAGCCTGCTGGTGGGGCTGAAGATGGACGTGAGTTGGATGGAAAAGCGCGTGCTGGACCAGCCCACCCTGCGCTGCAAGTGCCAGGACATGCGCGGGCTCATCGACCGCGCCGTGGACAACGTCGGCCGCATCATCACCGACCTGCGCCCCTCCATCCTGGATCACCAGGGCCTGTGGGCGACGCTGGAGTGGCAGCTGCAGGACTTCATCGACAACAGCGAGCTCACGTGCGACTGGGCCATCGACATCGCCCCCGGCCTGAAAGACCCGGGCGGCCCGCTGGCCACGGCCGTGTTCCGCATCTTCCAGGAGCTGCTCAGCAACGTGGCACGGCATGCGCGCGCCACGCGGGTGGAGGTGCGCATCAGCGCCACCGCCAGCGACCTGACGCTGCGGGTGAAGGACAACGGCCGCGGCGCCCCGCCCAGCGCCTTCGAGCGGCCCGATGCCTGGGGCGTGATGGGCATGCGCGAGCGCGCGGGCCACTTCGGAGGCTGGCTGCACATCGACAGCCAGCCGGGCCAGGGCACGCAGGTGATCCTCAGCATGCCGCTGTACCAGGCTGGTGCTCACAGCCGCCTGCCTCAGGAGCGCGCCGCATGATTCGCGTGCTGCTGGTCGACGACCACCTCGTGGTGCGCCGCGGGCTGCGCCAGCTGCTGGCCGATGTGGCCGACATCGACGTGGTGGGCGAAGCGTCGGATGCCGGCGATGCGGTGCAGCAGGTGCGCGCGCGGCTGGCCGAGGGCGGGGGCGGCCTGGACGTGGTGCTCCTGGACATCGCGCTGCCCGGCCGCGACGGGCTGGACGTGCTGCGCCAGCTCAAGGCCGAACACCCCAGGCTTGCCGTGCTGATGCTCAGCACCTACCCCGACAAGCAGTTTGCCGTGCGCTGCCTGCGTGCCGGCGCGGCCGGCTATCTGAACAAGACAGCCGACCCCGACGAACTGACCGCGGCCCTGCGCAAGGCGGCGGCGGGCGGTGTGTACCTGACGGCGGCGGCGGCCGAAGCCATGGCGGTGTCGCTGCACGAACTGCGCGAGCGCCCGGGCCACGAGGCCCTGTCGCAGCGCGAGCACCAGGTCTTTCGGCTGCTGGCCGAGGGGCAGTCGGTCAGCCAGATCGCGCAGGTGCTGAGTCTGTCGCCCAACACCGTGTCGACCTACCGGGCGCGCATCCTGGAAAAAACCGGCACGCGCAACGACGTCGAGCTGGCGCTGTATGCCGTGCGCCAGCAGCTGGTAACGGTTTGATCCGGTCCGGCGTGGCATTGTTCACGCCGCACTGGGAGGGATAACGAGAGGGGTTTATTACGTATCGATACATGTTGTGGGAGCATCGCGCCACCGTTTGACCGGAATCCTCATCCGGCGGCGCCTTTCCCCTTCATCGAGACCCCCATGCGCCACAACCTCCCCGTCACCCAGCGCGAACACGACTACCCGGCCGACGCCACCCTGCTGTCCACGACCGATGCCGACAGCCGGGTGACGTACGCCAATGCCGCCTTCCTGGCCGTCAGCGGGTTCGAGCGCGAGGAACTGCTGGGTCAGCCTCACAACGTCGTGCGCCACCCGGACATGCCGGTGGAGGCCTTCGCCGATATGTGGGCCACGCTGAAGAAAGGGCGTTCCTGGACGGCGCTGGTCAAGAACCGCCGCAAGGACGGCGACCACTACTGGGTGCGGGCCAACGTGACGCCGATGATGCGCAATGGCCGGGTGGTGGGCTACATGTCGGTCCGCACCAAGCCCGGGCGCGATGAGGTGGCGGCCACCGAGGCGCTGTACCGGCGCTTCCGCGAGCAGAAGCAGGGTGCGCTGGGCTTTCATCAGGGGCTGGTGGTGCGCACGGGCCTGTGGCGCTGGGCTTCCTGCCTGCAGACGCTGCGCGTGCGCGCCCGCTTGCTGGCGCCGGTGCTCGTGTCGGGGGTGCTGGCGCTGACGGCGGCCGCCTTGCTGGGACTGCAGGGGCCGGCGCTGGCCGCCATGGCCGGGGTGCTGCTGGCGCTGGGCGGCGCCTCCGCATGGTGGCTGGAGCGCCAGATTGCGGCGCCGCTTGGCCTGCTGGAGCGGCAGGCGCTCAGCGTGGCGGCGGGCCAGCCGGGACAGAACGTCAACCTCGACCGCGTCGACGAGATCGGCACCATCCTGCGGTCGGTCAACCAGGCCGGCCTGAACCTGCGCTCGCTCGTCGACGATGTGGCCGAGCAGGTGCAGGGCGTGGGCGGCACCAGCGGGCAGATCAGCGAGGGCAACGACGCCCTCAGTGCACGCACCGAGCAGACCTCGGCCAACCTCGAGGAGACTGCCGCCTCGATGGAACAGATCACCGCCAACGTGCGCGCCAATGCCGACACCGCCCGTCAGGCCGCCGAGCTGGCCGGACTGGCGAGCGCCGCTGCGGGGCAGGGCGGCCAGGTCGTGGGCGAAGTGGTGACCACCATGAGCACCATCTCGTCGTCCAGCCGCCAGATTGCCGACATCATCGGGGTCATCGATGGCATCGCCTTCCAGACCAACATCCTGGCGCTCAACGCCGCCGTCGAAGCGGCCCGCGCGGGCGACCAGGGCCGCGGCTTTGCCGTGGTGGCCAGCGAGGTGCGCAGCCTGGCCAAGCGCAGCGCCGACGCTGCCCGCGAGATCAAGAGCCTCATCCACGACAGCGTGCAGAAGGTGCAGGACGGCGCCACCCTGGTGGACACGGCCGGTCGCACCATGGAGTCCATCGTGGCCCAGGTGCGCGAGGTGACGGCGCTCATCCACGACATCAGTCAGGCGACCTCGGAGCAGGCGGCTGGCGTGGCCCAGGTGAGCGAGGCGGTCTCGCAACTGGAACAGATGACCCAGCAGAACGCATCGCTGGTGGAGCGGGCCGCCGACAGCGCGGCCGACCTGCACGACCGCGCCGGCCGGCTGGGTGATGCGATCGGCGTGTTCGCGCGGACCGGGGTGGCCGCCGCCGTCCATCGCTGAAGCAGGGCCGCGCAACGCCGAGAAGGCGCGGCGGGCCGGTGTTGCTCCACCGACTGCGAGGTCGGCTGTGCGGCTATGCTCTGAAGGTGGAGGGCCGTCCTCCGAACCCGTCTGCACGCCGAGGAGGCCCTGGTCTTGTCCGAATCCCACACCCTGCCGTTTCTGCGCGAAGCGCTGGTGTTCCTCACCCTGTCCGGCATCCTCATCCCGCTGCTCCAGCGCCTGCGGATCAACCAGATCGTCGGCTTCCTGGCGGTCGGGGTGCTGCTGGGTGCCAACGGGCTGGCCTTGTGGATCGACACCTTTCCCTGGCTGGCCCACATCACCTTTCACGAAACCGAGGGCGTGGCCCAGCTGGCCGAGCTGGGGGTGATCTTCCTGATGTTCATGATCGGGCTCGAGCTCTCGGCCGAGCGCCTGTGGGCGCTGCGCAAATGGGTGTTCGGCGCGGGCACCGCGCAGGTGTTGCTGAGCGCCGTGTGCATCGGCGTGCTGGCGTGGGCCTTTGGCAACCGCTGGCCGAACGCCCTGGTGCTGGGTCTGGTGCTGGCGCTGTCGTCCACCGCGGTGGTGGTGCAGCTGCTCACGCAGCGGCAGGCGCTGGGCACCCCGCTGGGGCAGGCCACGTTCTCGGTGCTGATGCTGCAGGACCTGGCCGTCGTGCCCGTGCTCATCCTGATCGACCTGCTGGGGCCGCGTGGCGCTGGCGACGACGTCGGCACGGCCGTGGGCCTCACGGTGCTCAAGTCGGTGCTCGTGGTCGGGCTGATCGTGGTGCTCGGGCGTCGGCTGATCCAGCCTGTGTTCCGTGCGTTCGCACACCAGCGCCAACCCGAGGTCTTCATGGCGCTCACGCTGCTGATCAGCATGAGCATGGCCGGCCTCACGGCCGCGGCGGGCCTGTCGATGGCCCTGGGTGCCTTCCTGGCTGGCCTGCTGTTGGCCGAAACCGAGTTCCGCCACGAGGTCGAAGTGACCATCGAGCCCTTCAAGGGCCTGCTGATGGGCCTGTTCTTCATGTCGGTCGGCATGGGCATCGATGTGCGGGCCATCCTGCGTGATCCCGTGTGGCTGCCGCTGTCGGTGGTCGGCCTGATCTTTCTGAAGGCGGCCATCGTCACGGGCTTGTTCCGGGTGGGCGGCCTCCCGCCGGGGCGCTCGATCTATGGCGGCACTCCGCTCGTCCTCTGTGTGGTGTTCTGCTTCATCTTGGCGGGGGTCCCGGCCGCGTCGGGCCTGATGGACCGCGACACCGTGCAGTTCATCCT
>JAJUHM010000057.1 GCA_029279925.1 Aquabacterium olei | reverse complement strand
CTGGTCGAGGCCGCCGGCGTGCAATGCCTGACCTTTGCCGGCGATCTGGGCGATCCTCAGGTTGTGGCGCAGGCCGTGGACACCGTGGTGCAGCGCTTCGGCGGCATCGACATCCTGGTGAACAACGCGGCCGAACAGCATCCCGTCAAGGACTTCACGGAGCTGCTCCCTGAACAGGTCGAGCGCACATTCCGGACCAACGTCTTTGCGATGTTCGAGCTCACCCGCGTCGCCCTGCCTCACATGAAGGAAGGCAGCTGCATCGTCAACACCACGTCGGTCACGGCCTACCGGGGCAGCCCGGGCCTGGTGGACTACTCGGCCACCAAGGGCGCCATCGTGACCTTCACGCGCTCGCTGGCGCTCCAGCTCGCCGACAAGGGCATCCGGGTGAACGCGGTGGCACCGGGTCCGGTGTGGACCCCACTCATCCCCTCGACCTTCACAGCGGAAGAAGTCTCCCATTTCGGCAGCAAGGTCCCGATGAAGCGTCCGGGCCAGCCCGACGAGATCGCGCCGGCCTTCGTCTTTCTGGCCAGTTCCGACGCCAGCTTCATGAGCGGCCAGGTGCTGCACCCGAACGGCGGCGAGGTCGTCAACGGCTGATGTCGTTCTGACCGGTGCGCCGGTCACTTTGACCGCGTGCCGACACGCGCCGCCGCAATGCCGCTCCGGCTTGCACGGCACGCAGCTTGCCCTGATGCGGCCAGGCATCCGCCCAATCACCACCAACGCAAGGAGAAGCACCATGGTCACCGATACCACCACCCCCGCCGGTGACGCCACCCGTACGCGGGAAAGCGTCGACAAGGCCACCCAGTCGGCACACGAGGCCATCGACCGCATGGCCGCGAAGGCGGCACCCGCCATCGAGCAGCTGCAGTCCGCCGCCACCAACGCAGCCCAGGCGCTGCGCGAAAAGGCCGCCGCACTCGGCGAGATGGAAGAGGCGTGGGTCGAGTCGGCACGGGACTGTGTCCGTCGCAACCCCCTTGCCTCCGTGATGGTCGCGTTGGCCGTGGGTGTCCTGATCAGCCGCATGGGCAGCGACCGCGGATGAACACGGTCGATGCAGCCGGCCAGGAGCCAACCCCGGAGCGGGGTGCCTCAGCGGGTGAGCCACCGGAACCGGCGGCCCTGCCCGTGGGCGCCCTGCTGAGCGCGCTGACGCAGGAGCTGTCCCACGCGGTTCAGGAGCGGCTTCACCTGGTCACGCTCGAGGGCCGGCAGATCGGCCTGCAGGCCACCCGCATGATCATGCTCGCCGTGCTGGCCGCCTTGATGGCGTGCGCAGCATGGGCGACCATTCTGGTGGCCCTCTACATGGCCTGCACCGCCCACGGCATGCCGTGGGGTGTGGCCCTGCTCGTGGTCCTGCTGGTCAACGCCGGTGGGGCCTACGGCGTCTGGAGCACGGCCTATCGGATCGGCTCGCAGCTGGGCTTCCCTGCCACGCTGCGCATGCTGCGCCTTCTTGGCCAGCCGCACCCGGGCCCCCAGGAACAGGCGGCTGCGACCGGCGTGACAGCGGCGCCCCCACCTGGCTCGACGCCCCCTCCATGACGGCGCTGGAGAACCCATGTCCTTGAGCGAACAGATTCACGCCACCGAGGCGGCCATTGCGGCCAGCGACGCCCGCCTGCGCGTGTGGCGACAGGAGGCCCGGCGAACCGTGCGCGAACGGCTCATGCCGAGCCGTCGAACCCTCGCCATCGCGGGGGGCGCAGCGGCCCTCACCGGTGTGTTCTTGTACCGCAGGCGGGCCCGCGTGGGCCTGGCGTGGCGCCGGCTCGGGCGCTACCCGACCGTCATCTTCCTGCTGCGCAACCTGCCCGTCGTGGGCCCCTTGCTGCCCCTGCCGAGCCGGTCGCCGTCCGGGCGGGCCGACGAGGCCGCACGCGGCAGCGGCCTTCTCGGCGCGGCGCTCCCCCTGCTCTGGCCGGTGGCCCTGCGTCTGCTCGACGAGCGGCGCCGCAAAGCGGCCGAGACCCCATCGCACACAGCGGTCGGCCGCCCGCCAGCGACCGCGCCCTGACAGCCCATCCAGCAGCCCGCGTGAATCGCCCGGCGGCCGCTCCCCATTGGGCCTCGAAGCTGCAAGCGCAGTTGAAGCGCCGCTTCGGGCATGCCCACCTGCGTCCCAGCCAGGAGGAAGTGATACGCCATGTCATGGCGGGCCGCGACACGCTCGCGCTGATGGCGACCGGGGCGGGCAAGTCGCTGTGCTACCAGTTGCCAGCCCTGCTGCTGGAGGGGCGCACCATCGTGGTCTCGCCCCTCATCGCGTTGATGAAGGACCAGCACGACAAGCTGCGCGCACTGGGCATCCCCGTGGCGCAACGGCACAGCAGCCAGCTGGCCGCAGAGGCGGACAAGGCCAGCCAGGCTGTCCAGGACGGCTCGGCCCGGATCGTCTTCACGACCCCCGAGCGCTTGACAGCCCCGGGCTTTCTTCAGGAACTGGGGGCTCACCCCGTGAGCCTGCTTGTCATCGACGAAGCCCATTGCATTGCCGATTGGGGCCACGACTTCCGCCCCGCCTTCCTCGAGATCGGCAGCGCGCTGCGCCGCCTGGGTCGCCCGGTGGTGCTCGCACTGACCGCCACGGCCACGCCGGATGATGTGGCCGACGTGATGCGCCAGCTCGACCTGACCGACATGCAGGTCGTGCATGCGGGACTGTACCGTCCCAACCTCCATCATGCCGTCGACCATGTCGACAGCGAGGCAGCCAAGCAGGCGCGGCTGCTCACCCTGGTGAATGCGCTGAAGGGACAGGGCATGGTCTACACCAGCACGGTGAAGGCCGCAGAGGAGATCCACGCCGCGCTGCAGGGCGCGGGGGAAGACGCTGCGCTTTACCACGGGCACCTGCCTCGGGGTCGGCGCCACGCCGCGCAGGACGACTTCATGCAGGCCACGGCGCGGCTGATGGTCGCCACACCGGCCTTCGGGCTGGGCATCGACAAGCCCGACGTCCGCTTCGTCATCCACCATCAGATGCCCGCGAGCCTGGCAAGCTATTACCAGGCCGCCGGTCGTGCGGGCCGCGATGGGCAGGCTGCCCAATGCACCCTGCTCTACCTGGCGCAGGACCGGCGCATCCAGCAGTTCTTCCTGGCGGGCAAGCTGCCCTCGGTGGACGATCTTCGGGCGGTGCATGCGCTCATTGGCCAACCCCCGGTCGACTCACCCGGCTGGCGGCTGGGCGATGTGGAGCAGGCGCTGGGCCGTCCGCGACACCGGGTGCAGCGGGCGGTCCTGCTGCTGCGACGACATGGGCTTTTGGCGCGGGATCGCAGCGGCGTGCTGCGCCAGCGCGTGCCCCAGATCGACGACGAGGCCCTGGCCCCGCTGCTGGCCGAGCATGCCGCCCGCAAGGCCCATGACCGGGCGCAACTCGAGGAGCTCGTGGCCTATTGCCAGTCGGGCCGCTGTCGCTGGCAAATGTTGCTGCAACATTTCGACCCCGACGCGGCGGATGGGCCTTGCGGCCACTGTGACAACTGCCAACGCATGCAGACCGCGCAGGCGGCAGCCGACGAAGCCGCACGCGACGATGCCCTGGATCCTGCTCCATATGCGCCGCAGGGCGACCCGGAGGTCCGAGTCGGGGACGCCGTGCGGGTCCCGCGCTATGGGCGAGGCCGGGTCACCGGGATCGATGACGTCGGCATCACGGTTCGCTTTCCCCACGGGCCCGACCGCTCCTTCTTGCCACGCTACGTGCGACGGGCCTGAGCTCGCCGATGCGCCATGCGGTCCGCCGATTGCCGGTTCACTCTGGGCCTGTCATGCCCATGAGGCCCCTCAGCAAGGAGACTTCGATGCCCCAACCCGCCCGCCCCGCCGCCCCCGCCCCATCTGTCGACGACGACCAGGACGTTTTCGGCCCGAGTGGCACCAGTGATGGCCCCAGCGACGTGCGCGACCTGACCGACCCCGACGACCGGGTCGCCGATCAGCCCGTCGAGCAAAGTGGCATGCCGCCCTCGCCCGAACCCGAGCCTCTGCCTCGTCTTTTTCCGGATCCGCCGCCGGTGGACCTGCCGGACGAGGGCCCGATCTCCCCGGTGAACGACCCCGACCCGAATGCACCGGCGGACCCGCTGCAGCAAACGGGGCTCTCGGACGACAGCCGCTCACCACCCTGAGATCCTGGGCACGGTGGTTGCCGTGGTGGGCGGACACACAGGCAGCCGATGTCCGACATGGCTGCCCCACGTGCCCTCAACACCTTACCGACACACCATCATGACGCGACACGACGCAGACCGCGCTGGGAGTCCGCTCCCCTCCGCTCCGTGCCCCATGGGCATGGCCGTGCTGGTTGCCGACCCCGGTGCCGAGAGCACACCGCCCGAAGGCGATCGCCGTCCCTGGTTTCCGTCCTGGTGGGACCACTGGACGCGCTGGCAACTCGCAGCGGCCCGTGCCCTGTCCAGCCTCGTGGCGAGGGATGACCGATGAGCCACCGACAGCTGGCATGGGGAACGGCCCTGGTTCTGGTGCTGAGTGCCGCCGTCACGGCGCGTGCGTATGCGCTGCAGCGGCGGGCACGCGGCTTGCCCAAAGGCCGCTGAACAACAGGACCGTCCATGAACCCCACGTTGCGCATTGCGCTGATCAGCGAACATGCCTCGCCCCTTTCTGCCGGCGGCGGCGTGGACGCAGGCGGGCAGAACGTCTACGTGGCGCAGGTGGCCCGCTGCCTCGCCATGGCGGGGCACCAGGTCGACGTCCTGACGCGCCGCGACCATCCCGACCAGCCCCCGATGACCTTGATGCGGCCGGGCGTGCGGGTCTTCCACATCCCGGCCGGTCCGCCGACCTTCATCCCCAAGGAGAAACTGCTGCCAGTCATGCCGGCATTTGCGCGCGCCGCCGAACAGCTGCTGCGCCATGGCCCCCGCTATGACATCGTCCACGCCAACTTCTTCATGTCCGGGATGGTGGCGCAGCAGTTGAAGAAGGCACTGGGCATTCCGTATGTCGTCACATTCCATGCACTTGGCCTGGTGCGGCGCGAACACCAGGGTCAGGCAGATGGCTTCCCAGCCATCCGGGTGGACATCGAACGGTCGCTGGTGGCGGACGCCGACGCCTTGATCGCCGAGTGCCCACAAGACGAACAGGACCTGATCCGGCTGTACCAGGCCGATGCGGAACGGATCCGGACCGTCCCCTGCGGCTTCGATGCCGCCGAATTCGGTCCGCTGCACCGCCTGCGCGCCCGCGCCGAACTCGGGCTGGACCTGGCTGCGGACGACTTCGTCATCCTGCAACTCGGTCGACTGGTGCCCCGCAAGGGCATTGACAACGTGATCCGGTCGCTGGCCCACCTGCCCGACCGCATTCCGGCCCGGCTGCTGGTCGTCGGGGGCGACGGACCCGAGCCCGATGCCGCACGCACGCCGGAGATCGCCCGCCTGCGCGAGGTGGCACGGCAGGCCGGCGTGGCCGACAAGGTGCATTTCATCGGCCATCGTCCCCGGCACAGCCTGCGGCGCCATTACGCCGCTGCCAATGTCTTCGTGACCACGCCCTGGTACGAGCCCTTCGGCATCACGCCCCTCGAAGCCATGGCCTGCGGCATCCCGGTCGTGGCCAGCGCCGTGGGTGGCCTGCAGTACACCGTCACGGACGGCGTGACCGGCTACCTCGTTCCGCCGCGCGATCCGGCCTCTCTGGCTCAGTCGTTGAGCCATCTTCACGACAACCCGAGGCTGGCCCTGGCCATGGGCCGCGCCGGCATGCGCCGCGTTCGCTCCCTGTTCACCTGGGAACGTGTGACGCGCATGCTGCTCGAGGTCTATGACGACACCCTGCAAAGCCGCCGCAGAGCCGAACTGGCGCTGCACATCAGCACCCAGGAGCGGCCCACACTGAACGACTTCATCGCCATCCGGTGAAGCCCACGAATTCATCATAAAGAAAGGGAGGACCCTCATGCCTGAAATGGTCGACCTCAAAGACAAGGTCGCATTCGTCACCGGAGCCGCGAGCGGCCTGGGTGCAGCCATCAGCCGCCGTCTGGTCGAAGCCGGCGCACGCGTCGTGCTTGCCGACCTGGCAGGCGACAAGGCCAAGATGCTGGCCGACGTGCTGGACCCGGGTGGCGAGCGCACGCTTCCCATCCGCCTCGATGTCTCCAGTGAGCAAGGCGCCGCTCAGGCCATGAGCCTGTGTCTGCAGCGCTTCGGCGGGCTCGACATCCTGGTCAACAACGCTGGGACCGACGTGACGGCGCCACTCGACGAGGTCGGCGTCGAGGCCTGGACCCATGTGTTGAACACCAACCTGCTGGGGCCGTTTCTGCTGACCAAGCTGGCGTTGCCCGCCTTGAAGGACAGCGACGGGGGTCAGGGCGGACAGGTGGTCAACATCACGTCCACCGCCGCCGTGCGGGCCTGGCCCAATGCCAGCGCCTACCATGCGAGCAAGTGGGGCCTGCTGGGCCTGTCGCGGGCGCTGCATGCCGAACTGCGCAGCAGCGGCGTGCGCGTCAGTGCCCTCGTGACGGGCGGCATGCGCACCCCCTTCCTGCTGGACCGCTTCCCGGACCTGGATCCGGCCAAGCTGCAGGACCCCGGCCGCGTGGCAGACGCGGTGTGCTTCATGCTGGGCATGCCGCGGGACGCGATCGTGGCTGAACTGACCATCGTGCCGCCGCAAGAGACGTCATGGCCGTGATGCGCACCCCGGCCAGGCCGGTCGAGCCCGAGCCCCCGACCGCGCAACCGGCGCCCCGCCAGCGCGCCATCTTCCTCGACAAGGACGGCACCATCATCGAGAACGTGCCGTACAACGTCGACCCGGCGCTGCTCAAGCTCACCCCGTCGGCGATCGAAGGCCTGCGCCTGCTGCAGGCCCGGGGCTTTCTGCTGGTGATCGTGACCAACCAGTCGGGACTGGCGCGCCGCCTGTTCGATCGACTGCAACTCAACCAGGCGCTGGCCGCCTTGCGCGCCATGCTGGCCGCCGGCGGCGTGCACATCCAGGATGTGTTCGTGTGCCCGCATGCGCCGGCGCCCAGCCCGCTGGCACCCGGCTGTCTGTGCCGCAAACCCGCGCCCGGGCTGCTTCTGCAGGCCGCGGCCGTGCATCAGATCGACCTTCGGCGCTCCTGGATGATCGGCGACATCCTCAACGACGTCGAGGCCGGCCGGCGCGCAGGCTGCCGCACCGTCCTGATGGATGTCGGCAACGAGACCGAGTGGCGACTGACGCCCATTCGTCGGCCGGATATCCAGGCGCCTGACCTGCTTGAAGCCGCACGCGCCATCCTCGCGCACGAAGATGCGCCGCAGGATGCCGCGGTCTCATCGCCCCAGACGGAGAAGCCATGATCACCTTGGGCATCAATGCGGCCTTTCACGATTCGTCTGCTGCCCTGGTCGTGGACGGCAAGGTGAAGGCCGCCGCCGAAGAGGAGCGCTTCACCCGGATCAAGCACGCCAAGCGCCCCTTGCCCTTCACCGCGTGGGAGTTGCCCTTCCACGCCATCGACTACTGCCTGGCGGAGGCCGGCATCACCCTGGCCGAGGTCGACCATGTGGCTTACAGCTACGACCCGGCCCGGTTCATCAGGGACCGCCAGATCGGCGACCAGATCAGCCTGCCGCTGTCGCCCTCGGCGCACCCGCCCGGAGGATGGGACAACGTGTGGGATCCGCTGTTTGCGTCCTACATCGTCAACGCCCCGCGGCAGCTGGCCAGTGCAGCCCCGCACCATCTGAAGGCGCGCTTCAGGGGCGTGCGACACGATGGCCCGTATCGCTTTCATTTCGTGTCTCACCACCTGAGCCACCAGGCCAGCGCCTTCCTGGCGGCGCCCTTCGACCGCTGCGCCGTCATGACACTGGACGGCCGGGGCGAAGACGCCACCACCACCTACGGGGTCTACCGGGACGGCGCCTACACCGCGCTGGGCGAGGTGTGCATGCCACACTCGCTGGGCCTGCTGTACGAGCGGGTCACGGCGCACCTCGGCTTCCTGCATTCGTCGGATGAGTACAAGGTCATGGCGCTGGCCGCCCTGGGTCAACCGCGGTTTGCCGACGTCCTGCAGGCCCACGTGCATGTGGGCGAAGAGGGCAACTACACCATCGAGCCGCTCGACCTGGCTGCCCTTGTCGGCCCGGCACGCGAGCGGGGCGCAGCGCTGGAAGCCCGGCACCTCGATCTGGCCGCCTCGCTGCAGCACGTGCTCGAGGACACCGTGCTGCGGCTGGCGACCTGGCTGCGCCGCAGCACGGGTGAGGCGCATCTGGCCATGGCCGGCGGCGTGGCGCTCAACTGCGTCATGAATGCCCGGCTACGGGACAGCGGCCTGTTCGACGAGGTGTGGGTGCAGCCGGCCGCCGGCGATGCCGGCACGGCGCTGGGTGCCGCGTTGTGGGTCGATGCGCAACAGCGCCTCGCAGACGGTGCGGCCGCCGCGCCCAGGGATCCCGGCGAGTCGGGTGCCGCCACCCCCCTGGCCGCCCGCGCCTGGCAGATGGAGGACGCCCTGCTCGGTCCGTCGTTCGATGACGACGCCATCGGGGCGCTGCTGCAGTGGGCCAAGCTGCCCGCACGCCGGCTCGACGACGTCGAGCAGGAGACCGCCCGGCTGCTCGCCGATGGCAAGGTCATCGGCTGGTTCCAAGGCCGCATGGAGTTCGGACCGCGTGCCCTGGGTGCACGCTCAATCCTGGCATCGCCGATCGACGCGGCAATGCAGACGCGCCTCAACGAACTGAAGGACCGCGAGGACTTCCGACCGGTGGCCCCCGTGGTCCCCCGCGAGCACCTGGGTGAGTGGTTCAGCCCGGCCGGGGCCAACCGGGGCACCTCGCCCTTCATGCTCTTCATCTACGACGTGCACCCCGATCAGGCCGCCCGCATCCCGGCGGCCTGCCACACCGACCGCACGGCCCGCGTCCAGACGGTGGACGCCGAGAGGCAACCGCGCTTCCATCGCCTGCTCCAGGCCTTCGGCGCGCTCACCGGGGTACCCGTGCTGATCAACACCTCGTTCAATGTGCGGGGCGAGCCCGTCGTCTGCACGCCGCAGGACGCCTTGCACGCCTTCTTCAGCACCCCGCTGGACGCGCTGGTGATGGGCTCGTGGCTGATCCAGAAAGGACCACAGGCATGACGCTGTCGGTGGCCGTCGTCATCCCCACCTACCGGCGCCCGCAGTTGCTGACGCGCTGCCTGGAAGCACTCTCCCGGCAATCGCTGGCCGGGCACAGCTTCGAAGTCATCGTTGTGGACGACGGGTGCACCGAGGCCACCCGGCAGGTGGTGGAGGAGTTCCACAGGCGGTGCCAGGGTGCCCCCGCCTTCCGCTACCTGCAGCCACGCGGCACGCGGGGCCCGGCCGCTGCGCGCAACCGCGGCTGGCGTGCCAGCTCCGCTGCGCTGATCGCCTTCACCGACGACGACACCGAGCCGCATGCCGACTGGCTGCTGGAAGGCTGCAAGGCCATGACGCGCTGCGCGGTGGCAGTGGGAGGCCGGGTCGTGGTGCCCACGCGGCCGCGACCGACCGACCACGAACGCATGACCCAGGGCCTGGAGCAGACGGAGTTCGCCACCGCCAACGCCTTTGTGTGGCGACATGCCCTGGTGTCGGTCGGCGGCTTCGACGAACGCTTCAAACGGGCATGGCGCGAGGACTCGGACCTGCATTTCTCGCTGTTGCAGCTGGGCCATGTCGGCTGGGCCCCCAAGGCCATGGTGGTCCATCCGGTGCGGCCCGAGCAGTGGGGGGTCTCCTTGCGACAGCAGGCCAATGTGTTCTTCGATGCGCTGCTGTTCAAGAAACACCCCCATCTCTACCGGCTCAAGATCCGACCGACCCCACCCTGGCATTACCACCTCATCGTGTTCGGCACGCTGCTCGCGCTGTTTTCGCTCTGGCAGGGGTGGAGCGCCGTGGCCGCGGGTGCCGGTGTGGTCGTGATGGCCGCCCTGGGCCGCTTCGTCGCCGCTCGGCTGAAGGGGGCGTCGCTCGCACCGGCGCACGTCGCCGAGATGCTGCTTACCTCCGTGGCCATCCCCTTCCTGTCCCTTTACTGGCGCGTGCGCGGCGCACTGCATTTCCGCGTTCTCTTCTTCTGAAGGCCTGCACATGAGCCGACCGCTGCGCATCCTGACCTGGCATGTCCACGGCAACTACATGTACTACCTCAGCCAGGTCCCGCACGAGTTCTACCTGGTGGCCGATGCGGACCGCACACCGCATCACGGCGGGCGCTGCGGGACCCTCCCCTGGGGCGACAACGTGCACGACGCCCCCGTGGACCGCCTGCAGGACATGGCCTTCGATGTGGTGTTGTTCCAGTCGCGCGAAGCCTACGAGCAAGAGCAATACACCCTGCTGAGCGAAGCGCAGCGCAGGCTGCCCCGCATCTACCTCGAGCATGACCCACCCCAGCAGCACCCCACCAACACGCGACACTGGGTGCAGGACCGTGAGACGCTGCTGGTGCACTGCACACCGTTCAATGCGCTCATGTGGGATGCCGGCGAGCAGCCGACCGCGGTGGTCGAGCATGGCGTGAAGCTGCTCAGCCACGCCGTGCACCACGGCGAAGCCGCAGCCGGCCTGGTGGTGGTCAACAACCTGGACCGCAGGGGGCGGCGGCTCGGCGCGGACTTGTACGAAGAGGCAGCCCGACGGGTGCCGCTGACGCTGGTCGGCATGGGCGCCGACCGGCTGGGCGGTGCGGGTGAGGTGCCCCACCAGCAGCTGCCCGAGGTCATGGCCGCGCATCGCTTCTTCTTCAATCCGATCCGCTACACCAGCCTGGGGCTGGCCGTGATCGAAGCGATGATGGTCGGCATGCCGATCGTTGGCCTGGCCACCACCGAGTTGGTCACCGTCATCCGCGACGGACACAACGGCTTCATCGACACCCGCCCCGAGCGGCTGATCGACGGCATGCTGCATTTGCTGGCGCACCCTCAGGAAGCGCGGCGCATGGGCGAGCGGGCGCGGCAGGCCGCGCACGAGCGCTTCCACATCGACCGGTTCGTGGCCGACTGGCAGCGGGTGCTGCGCACCGTGGTCCACTGACATCGACCGGTTGCCGACCAGGCACGCCGATTGCCCGCGCGGTGGTCGGGCGCAGCGCTGCGCCCGATCCGTGACGAGGCATTCTTTCCATGCAGACCGACCACTCCATGATGTCCGCCAGCGCCGAGCGTGACGTGCGCCTGGCCCGTGACATCCTGAACCTCCTTTTCCGCGACCCGCAGTACCCGCTCACGGTGCACCTGTGGAATGGCGAGCTGCTTCGTTTCGGGCGCGGCGCTCCGCGCTTCGGCCTGACGCTCCACCACCCCGGCGCCCTCTGGCGGGCCCTTCTCGGGGGCGGTCCGCTCGCCCTGGCAGACGGCTACTTTCGCGGCGACCTCGACATCGCCGGCGACCTGTATGCCGCCTTGAGCCTCAAAAGCCAGCTTGACGGCCCTCGCCCCTGGGCGGACCGCTTGCAGCTGGTGGCCAAAGCGCTGGCCCTGCGGTGGCGTGCCAGCGCGGACACCGACGGCACGCCTGCGACGCAGCCGCACGCCCGCACCGGGATGTCCTCGGAAGTCCACCGGCGGCGGCGCATGATGGCCCATCACTACGACGTGTCCAACGCCTTCTACCGCCTGTGGCTGGATCGCCAGATGGTCTACTCGTGCGCCTACTTCCGCACGCCGGACGATGCACTGGACCGCGCACAGACCGCCAAGCTTGAACACATTTGCCGCAAACTGCGCCTGCAGCCCGGCGAGCGCTTCCTGGACATCGGTTGCGGCTGGGGGGCGTTGCTGATCCACGCCGCACGCGAACACGGCGTGCGGGCCCATGGCATCACCCTGAGTCACCGGCAACTCGAGATGGCCCGTCAGCGCATCGCCGAGGCCGGTCTGCAGGGTCGTGTCACCGTGGCGCTGCAGGACTACCGCGATCTGGCCGGCGAAGCCTGCTGGGACAAGATTGCCAGTGTCGGGATGTTCGAGCATGTCGGACTGCGCAACCTGCCCGGCTATTTCGCTGCGGCCCAGCGCCTGCTGGTGCCCGGGGGCCTGATGCTCAACCACGGCATCACCCACGAGGAAGACGGTTGGGGCGAAACCCTGTCCACGCGGTTCGTCAACCGCTACGTCTTCCCGGACGGGCAGATCGACCGGGTCAGCAAGGTCATGGGCCACATGGAAGCGCAAGGCTTCGAGATCTGGGATGTGGAGGGACTGCGGCCTCATTACGCACTGACGCTGCGACACTGGGTCCGTCGCCTGGAGGCCCGCCACCAGGAAGCGCTGCAGCACGTCAGCGAGGTCACCTACCGCATCTGGCGGCTCTACATGGCGGCCAGCGCCCTGCAGTTCGAGGAAGGCGACATCGGCGTCTACCAGATCCTCGCCTCCCGGCGCACGCAGGGCCTGGCGCCCGTGCCGCTGACGCGCCAGGATCTCTACCTGGCCCCGGGCGTCAGCCCGCCGCCAGCGCCGTATCAAACAGCATCATGAGCACGAAGCCGAGCATCAGGCCGGCGGTGGCCAGCCGCTCATGGCCCTGCCGATGCGACTCGGGAATGACCTCGTGGCTGATCACATAGAGCATGGCACCGGCAGCAAACGCCAGCCCCCAGGGCAACAGCACCGCGGACCAGGTCACCACCAGCGCGGCAGCCACGGCCGCCACCGGCTCGACCAACCCTGACAAGGCGCCGATCCCTGCCGAGACCACCCGGCCATAGCCGGCACTGCGCAAGGCCACGGCAATGACCAGGCCCTCAGGGACGTCCTGGATCGCGATGCCCGCCCCGAGCGCCGAGGCCGCCCGCGCATCGGTGCCACCCCAGGCCACGCCGATGGCCAGGCCCTCCGGGACGTTGTGAAGTGCCACGGCGAAGACAAAGAGCCAGATGCGGCGCAGGCGCTGCGACAGCGGGCCTTGCGCCCCTTCCGGCCCCTTGATGAAGTGTTCGTGGGGCAGCCAGCGGTCCAGTGTCACCAGGCAGGCCGCGCCGAGCAGAATGGCCGCCCCCACCACGCTCCCGGCCCCCCAAGGACCCTGCCCCTGCGCGCGGGCCGCCTCCAACGCCGGCACGACCAGCGAGAACGCCGTGGCGGCCAGCATCACGCCCGCGCCAAAGCCCATCATCGCATCGCGCGTGCGCTCGGACGAGGTCTGTGCCAGCCAGACCGGCAAGGTGCCGAGCGCGGTGGCGGCCGCGGCCACCAGCCCGGCCAGCCCGGCATGCTGTGCGGCCGGTGGCAGGGCGGCCCACAGCGTGGACCCCGACGCGACCAGTCCGCCAAGGACGATGGCCAGTCCGATCGCCATGCGCCACGGCGCGCCCGAGCGCAGCCGCAGCACACCGTCCGATCCACCGCCCCACGAAGCGCGCCGAGGGTCTGCCATGGCCTCAGATCGGCGCCGCGGCGCCGCCTGACATCCCGTTGCCCTGCCCATT
>JAJUHM010000056.1 GCA_029279925.1 Aquabacterium olei | reverse complement strand
GTCGACGGCGATGAAGCTGGCGCCGCATTCACCGGCCAGCGCGCGGGCCAGCAGGGTCTTGCCGGTGCCAGGCGGGCCTTCCAGCAGCACACCGCGGGGCGGGCGCGCGCCGAGCGCCCGGTAGCGATCTGGCGAGCGGAGAAAGGCCGCCACCTGCTGCAGTGCAGCCTTGGCCTCCGACGCACCCACCACGTCATCGAAGCAGGTGTCGGGGCGGGTGGCCAGGCCCGCGCGGCCCGATGCCGCCGAGCCCGTGCGCACGCGGTGCAGCACCACCGCGGCAGCCCCCACCACCAGCACCAGCAACAGCAGGCGCTCCAGTGCCACGCCGGCGCGGTTGCCCCATCGGGAGGCTGCACCCTGGCCGTCCAGCGCCAGCGCCGTGAGCGCAAAACCCTGCTCACGGCTGAGCGGCCCGAGCCGCGCTGCCGCGCCGGCGTCCCCCGGCAGGGCCAGCAGCGTGGTGCTGTAACGCCCGCCATCGGTCCGCGTCACGAGCACCCGCGCGCCGTCCACCCCGACCTCGCGCACCCGGCGGGCGGCCAGATCGGCTTCGAACACCGACAGCTCCAGGGGGTGGCGCAGCCAGTCCTGCGGGCTGGCCTCGAAGCGGGCGGCCAGCGGCGAGCGGGCGGCGGCCACGTCCGGCGTGCCCCACCCCTGGCCGAGCAGCAGGGCAAGGTAGGTGAAGGCCAGCACCAGGGCCAGCGTGAGGGTCTGCAGCCAGCGCGGCCAGGAAGCAAAGGGCGTCATCGTCGGGCACCACAAGGAAAGGCCCTGATGAAACCGCAGATGCCGCCCTCATGGCGGGCGGATGAGCCCGCCTGTCCGCGGCCTCTTCAGAAGCTGTGGCGCCCTGGCCGGGCACGGCGCTTGCCCGGCGCGTGACGCGCTGCACACGGTGTCCGGTGACCGGACGGCGGGCCTGGATCAGCCCGCCTCAGTGGCGCGGAGTCAGCCCAGCAGGCGCACCCAGCCCGCCACCGCGAGCACGCCGAGGGCCGCCACGGCCCAGGTCAGCCGACGCACATGGGCACGGTGCGACTCGACCTGCGCAATGAGGCGCGCCTGCTGGTCGGCCAGGGCCTGAATGAGCTCGCTGGACGCGCGCATCTCGGCCTGCAGCTCGCCGGTCTGTCGGCGAAGCTGGTCCAGTTCCCAGCGCAGCCGCGTGGCTTCATCTGCCGTGGGCGGCACCGCATCGGCAGGCGCGGCGGTTTCGGCGCCTGCGGTCGCCCCTTTGCCACCCGCGGCGCGTTGCCACAGGCGCTTCGCACCATCGGCAATGTCCGGCGCACGGGCCATCACCTCGGTCCAGGGCACGGCCTTGAGCAGGGTCAGCCAGGGCATCGCCATCGCGGTCACCTCCGGGATGAAGTCTGGCTGGTGGGCACCAGCCGCGTGATGTCCAGCCCCTGCCGGGTCAGGCGGTGCAGCAGCGCGTGGTAGGCCTGGGCATCCACGTGCGGCGTCCGCGACAGAATCCAAAGGTAGTCGCGTCCCGGCTCACTGACCGCCACCAGCTGGTACGCCTCATCCAGGTCCACCACCCAGTAATCACCCCACACCCACGGGATGAAGGACAGCCAGGCCGGCGCAAACCGCACTTTCAATCGGGGCGACTGGGCGTCCCCCACCTGACGCGCCACGCCCACGGCCTCGTCCAGGGTCCCGTCGGCCTTGCGACAGCGGTTGCGCACTTCGATGCGCCCCTCCGGCAGTGCGCTGTAGACGGCCTGTACATCGGCCACGCACTGTTTCTGGAAGCGATTGGGATAGCGCGCGACCTCGTACCACGTGCCGAGGTAGCGGGGGACGTCCAGCGCCGGGATGGTCTGCAGCGGGCCGGGCACCGGCGGCGACGAGGCCGAAGAGGGCGCAGCAGGCGTCGCGCCGGCGAAGGCCGGGCCCAGGGCCAGAACAAGAATCCAGAGCAGGCGCATGGCAGATCGCGATGAGGTCGATGTGGAGCAGTCTAGCAAGGCATCGACACCGCCCCGCCCCACCCTGACTCGGTCAGGGTCAGCCGGAGAGCCGGGCCCGCGTCAGCAGCCCGCGACCGCCGGCGTTCAGACATGAAAAAGGGGCTTGCGCAGCCCCTTTGAAGATCGCCTGAATCAGCCCGTGTGGGCCGGACTCACTTCCAGTTGCCGTCCTTCAGGCCGGTGATCTTGTTGAACACCGGCTTGCCGGCGGCGTGGTCCACGCGATCCGCCACGAAGTAGCCGAAGCGTTCGAACTGGAACTTCTGATCGGGTTGCGCCTGGGCCAGCGAAGGTTCCACATAGCCCTTCACCACCTTGAAACTGTCGGGGTTCAGGCTGGCCTTGAAGTCCTTGCCACCCGCATCCGGATGCGGGTCGGTGAACAGGCGATCGTACAGGCGCACCTCGGCCTCCACGCCATCGGCCGCGCCCACCCAGGTGATGGCCGCCTTGACCTTGACGCTGTCGGCGCCCGGCGTGCCGCTCTTGGTGTCGGGCACCACGGTGGCCAGCACCTCGGTGACCTTGACTTCGGCGTCCTTGGTGCAGCCCGTGCACTCGATGACGTAGCCGCCCTTGAGGCGCACCTTGTTGCCCGGGAACAGGCGCTTGTAGCCCTTGGGCGGCACCTCCTCGAAGTCCTCGCGCTCGATCCACACCTCGCGGCCGAGCTTCAGGTGGCGCACCGGCGCTTCGGTGCCTTCCGGCGGATGCGGCAGGGCCGGCAGCGAGCAGGCCTCCAGGTGGCCCGCGCCCATCACCTCGTCCCAGTTGGTCAGCACCAGCTTGAGCGGGTCGAGCACGGCCATGCCGCGGTGGGCCTTGCTTTCCAGGTCGTCACGCAGGGCGATGTCGAGCGTGCTGTAGTCGATCCAGCTGTCGGACTTGCTCACGCCGATGCGCTCGCAGAACAGCTGCAAGGCTTCCGGGGTGTAGCCGCGGCGGCGCAGGCCCACGATGGTCGGCATGCGGGGGTCGTCCCAGCCGCTGACCACGCCTTCATCGACCAGGGCCTTGAGCTTGCGCTTCGAGGTGATGACGTAGGTGAGGTTCAGGCGCGCGAACTCGTACTGGCGCGGCACCGGCTGCTGGATCAGGCCCAGCGTGGCCAGGTTGTCGAGCAGCCAATCGTAGAAGGGGCGCTGGTCTTCGAACTCCAGCGTGCAGATCGAGTGGGTAATCTGCTCCAGCGCGTCCTCGATCGGGTGCGCGAAGGTGTACATCGGGTAGATGCACCAGGTGTCGCCCGTGTTGTGGTGCGTGGCGCGGCGAATGCGGTAGATGGCCGGGTCCCGCATGTTGATGTTGGGGCTGGCCATGTCGATCTTCGCGCGCAGCACGGCCGCGCCGTCGGGCAGCTTGCCATCACGCATCTCGCGGAAGCGCGCCAGGTTCTCTTCCCGGCTGCGGCTGCGGAAGGGGCTGTCCGTGCCGGGCGTGGTGAAGTCGCCGCGGTTGGCGCGCATCTCTTCGGGCGTCTGCTCGTCCACGTAGGCCAGGCCCGCGGTGATCAGCGCCTCGGCCGCGCGGTACATGAAGTCGAAGTAGTTGCTCGCGTAGTACAGGTGGCTCTGCGCCTGGCCGTTGAAGGACGAGTCCCAGCCGAAGCCGAGCCACTTCACCGCGTCCAGAATGGCGTCGACATACTCCTGCTCTTCCTTCTCGGGATTGGTGTCGTCGAAGCGCATGTGGCAGACGCCGCCGTAATCCCGCGCCAGGCCGAAGTTCAGGCAGATGCTCTTGGCGTGGCCGACGTGCAGGTAGCCGTTGGGTTCGGGCGGAAAGCGCGTGCGGATCTTCGCCGGATCCGGCTCGCCGGCAGCGTGGTGGGCGGCATCGCCGGGCGTACCGGCCCAGCGGCGGCTGGCGTAGGTGCCCTGCTCCAGATCGCGGTCGATGATGCCGCGCAGGAAGTTGGTGGGCTTGTGAGGGGAATCGGCGGCGGGCGCGCCGGATGCGGTGGCGTCGGTCATGTGCCAATTCTATCGAGGGCGGCCCGCTGCAGACGCCCCGCCCTGCCATGCGCTATCGTACAAACCACATCACGCGCATGGAGGACCCGACGTGGGCAAGAACCAGGAACGACTGAGCCGCAAGGCCTACGAAGCCGCACTGGAGCCGATGCGGCTGGAGCTGGTGCAGATGTCGCGCTGGCTGGCACACCATCACAAGCGCCTGCTGGTGATCTTCGAAGGCCGCGATACCGCCGGCAAGAGCGGCGTGATCCGGGCGATTTCGGACGTGCTCGACCCGCGGCGCTGCCAGGTGGTCGCACTGGGCAAACCTTCGGAGCAGGAACGGGGCCAGTGGTACTTCCAGCGCTACGTGCCGCACCTGCCTGCCGCCGGCAACGTGGTCCTGTTCGACCGCAGCTGGTACAACCGGGCCGGTGTCGAGAAGGTGATGGGCTTTTGCACCGACGCCGAGTACCGCCGCTTTCTGCACGACGCCCCCACCTTCGAGCGCATGCTGGTGGACGACGGTGTGCTGCTATTCAAGTACTGGTTGTGCGTGGACCAGGCCGAGCAGGAGGCGCGCTTCGCCGAGCGCCTGGCCGACCCACTGAAGCGCTGGAAGCTCTCGCCGGTGGACGTGGTGGCGCGCACCCAGTACGCAGAGTACGGTCGCGCCCGCAACGCGATGCTGAAGGCCACCCACACCGCGTACGCCCCCTGGACGCTGGTCGACTTCAACGACCAGCGCGCGGGTCGGCTGACCCTGATCCGGCACCTGCTGGACCACCTGCCCGACCAGCATGTACCCGAGCAGACGATCGACATGCCACCGCTGCACGGCAAGCTGGGGCGAGAAAGCTATCCAGCGGCCCACCGCCCGTTGGCGCCGTTCGTGCCGGATCCCGCTGCCGGCTGACGGTCAGGGCCGATCGGTGCCCACGCCCTGCGCCGAGCCGGGCGCCGTGTCGTCCTGGGCGCGTTCACGGGCGCGCTCGGCGTAGCGGTTGAAGCGCCACGCCGTGCTCTCCAGCGTGATGCGCCGCCACGTGGCGCGCTTCTCGCCGGGACTCATCTCCGGCCACAGCTGCACTTCGTCGAAGGTGCGACCACAGCCCTTGCACAGGTCGTCCCCCTGGCTGGTCGAGCAGATCGCGATACAGGGCGTGTCCGGCGTGGTGTCGTACCACCGAAGCCAGGCCTGGTAGGCCGCACGGGGCATGGTCGCCTCGTCGCACAGGGTCTCATGGTGGTAGACCATCAGGGCGTACACCTCGGCCAGCGCACGCAACTCGTCGCCCAGCCCCAGGCCATCGCCGGACGCAGGCTGTCGCTCGCGCCACCAGTTGATGGCGGCCTCGATGTCGGTGATGTGGATGCCGGCGACGGGCTGGTCGTCAAGAAGGCTCATGGCACGGCGCCCGCCCGGTAGGGCTCAGGCGGAGGGCAAAACGCAGCAAGGGAAAGGTCCGGCCCGGTGAGAGGGCACCAAGCCGGGCGGTGTGCGATTGTGCGCGCGCTTCAGGCGTCCTGCAGCGACGCCATCAACGCATTCAGGGCCACTTCGGCGTCGGCCTGGCTGATGCCCTCGCCGAGCGACACCGGCGCGCCGGCCAGGGCGGCCGCCCCTTCGGCCTTGAAGCGCTTGACCCAGTTGCCCGCCTCGCGGCCCTCGGCGAACGCGGCGCTCTGCAGCAGCAGGTGGCCGCTGGCGGTGGTGAGCTTGAAGTAGAACTGGCCGTCGGCCTCACGGTATTGCTTGAACACCGGCACGGCGGGCTTGGCGGCGGCAGATGCCTCGGCCTGCACGGCGGCCGAGGCCACCATGCGGCGCAGGCCCACGGCGTGGCGCAACTCCTTCAGGAAGGGCGTGGCGCGGGCGCGGGCCTTGTCGGCGCCAGCCTGCAGCACGGCCTCGATCTGTTCGGGATGGGCCACCAGGTCGGCATAACGGGCGCGCATGGGGCCCACATGGGCCTCGATCAGGTCGACCAGGCGCTGCTTGGCCTCCCCCCAGGCCAGGCCGGCCCGCAGGTCGGCCCGGAAGGCCGCGCGCTGATCGGCCGTCGCGAAGGCGTCGTAGATGGTGACGAGGTGGGCGCCTTCGGGGTCCTTGGGCTCGCCGGGCAACTTCGAATCGGTCACGATCCGGGCGATGGCCTCCTTCAGCGCCTTGGGGCCGCCTTCGAACAAGGGCACGGTGTTGTCGTAGCTCTTGCTCATCTTGCGGCCGTCCAGGCCGGGCAGCGTGGCCACGGCCTCCTCGATTTCGGCCTCGGGCAGCACGAAGAGATCCTGGCCGGCGCCATAGAGGTGGTTGAATCGCAGGGCCACGTCACGGGCCATCTCGATGTGCTGCACCTGGTCGCGGCCCACGGGCACACGGTGCGCGTTGAACATCAGGATGTCGGCCGCCATCAACACCGGGTAGCAGTACAGACCCATGGTGACGCCTGCGTCCGGGTCCTCGCCCTTGGCGGTGTTGGCATCCACCGAAGCCTTGTAGGCGTGCGCGCGGTTCATCTGGCCCTTGGCGGTCACGCAGGTCAGCAGCCAGTTCAGCTCGGTGATCTCCGGGATGTCGCTCTGGGCGTAGAACGTGACGCGGTCGGTGTCGAGCCCGGCAGCCAGCCACGTGGCGGCGATCTCCAGGCGCGAGCGCGCGATGCGGGCCGGGTCATCGCACTTGATGAGGGCGTGGTAGTCGGCCAGGAAGAAGAAGCTTTCGACGCCCGGCTCGCGGCTGGCGGCAATCGCAGGGCGGATGGCGCCAACGTAGTTGCCGAGGTGCGGGGTGCCGGTGGTGGTGATGCCGGTGAGAACGCGTTGGGTCATGGCGGGCCGGCTGCAAGGGCGCCAGAGGCCCGCGCAGCAAAGGTCGTTCAGGGAAACGGGCATTGTAGGTTCCCGGGGCGGGCGCCGCAGGCGGCGCAGCCTGCGAAGCGCCCGCCGGCGTGCCACGCCACTACACTCTAGGCCGCATGAAGAACATCGTCATCCTGATCTCCGGTCGCGGCTCCAACATGGAGGCCATCGTCAACGCCTGTGCCGCCGAGCACTGGCCCGCCCGCGTGGCGGCCGTGATCAGCAACCGCCCCGAGGCCGGTGGCCTGGCTTTTGCGGCGGCCCGGGGCATCGCCACGGCCGTGGTCGACCACAAGCAGTACGACAGCCGCGAAGCCTTTGACGCCGAACTGGCACGGGTGGTGGACGGTTTTTCGCCCGATGTGGTGGTGCTGGCGGGCTTCATGCGCATCCTGACGCCGGAATTCGTGCGCCGCTTCGAAGGCCGCATGCTGAACGTGCACCCCTCGCTGCTGCCGGCCTTCCCGGGCTTGCACACCCATGCGCGGGCCATCGAAGCCGGCTGCAAGCTGGCGGGCGCCACGGTGCACTTCGTCACGGCGGAACTGGACCACGGCCCCATCGTGGCACAGGCCGCAGTGCCCGTCCTGCCCGATGACACGCCCGACCTGCTTTCGGCCCGCGTGCTGAAGCAGGAACACCAGATCTACCCGCAAGCGGTGCGGTGGATGGTGGAAGGCAGCCTGAAGCTGGCCGATGGCCGCGTGACCCACACCGAGGGCGAGTCGCAGCTGCGCTTCGGCAGCTGAGCTGGCACGGGGCCGCCCGGCCTCACCGCATCAGGGCATCACCCACAGCGTGATGCCGTGGATGAGCAGGCCGATCAGCCCGCCCACCAGCGTGCCGTTGAAACGCACGTACTGCAGGTCCGGGCCCAGGTGCAGCTCGAGCTCGCGGGCCAGTTCGTCGGCCGGCCATTGCGCCACGCGCTGGGTGATGTGCCGGCGGATGTCCTCCCGCCACCGGTCCACCAGTGCCGGCGCGGCCGCCAGCCACTGCGCATTGAGCCAGTCCTGCATGGCCGGGTCTGCACCCAGGCGTTCCCCCAGCACCCGGACCGCATCGCCCAGCCGCGTGCGGATCGCGCCCCGCTCGTCATGCAGGTCATCGCGCAGGGCGCCGACCACCTGCTGCCACAGCCCGTGCAGGAAGGCCGCCAGCGCAGGATGGGCGAGCACGGCGCGGCGCAGGGTCTCGGCCTTCATGCGCATCGCCGGATCGTGCTCCAGCGCGGTCACCAGGCTGGCCACGAAGGCATCGAAGCGCAGCCGCAGCGGGTGCTCCGGGTCTTCGCTCATCTCGGCAATCAACCGCCCCAGCCCGGCCAGCAGCTTGCGCGTGCCCATGCGCCCGGCCACCTGATCCAGCCCGACCAGGCGCAGCACCTGCACCTCGGCGGCCATGCGCTCGGCAATTTCGGCCTGCAAGGCCTCGTCGCCCAGCCGGGTGGCCACGCGCTGCAGCACCTCGTCGAGCAACGCCTGATGGCGCCGCCCCTCGGTGAGGATGCCCAGCAACCGCCCGGCCCAGGTCGCGATGTCCACCTCGTCCAGCCGGCGCAGCACCGTCTCGCGCACAAAAACCGCCACCCGGGGGTCCTCCAGCGCGATCAACGCGTGCCGCCCGCCTTCGGTCACCAGCCGTGCCACCTGATCGGCATGGCGCGGCTCGGCCATCCAGGCGGCCAGCCGGCGAGCGGGGTCGAAGGCTCGGAGCCGGTCGATGACCTGGGCCTCCGCCAGGAAGTGGTCGCACAGAAAGGCCGCCAGGTTCTCGCCGATGCGTGCCTGGTTGCGCGGCACGATGGCGGTGTGCGGAATGGGCAGCCCCAACGGGTGCCGGAACAAGGCGACGACGGCAAACCAGTCGGCCATGGCGCCGATCATGGCCGCCTCGGAGAAGGCGGCCAGCGCGGCCCACCACGCTGCATGGGCAGGCTGCCGGCTCTGCATGGCCGTGGCCAGTGCATACAGCAGCGCCGCGGCCAGCAGCAGGCCCACGGCCACGGCCTTCATGCGGGCCAGGCGGCGCGCCTTGGCCTCGCGGGTGAGCACAGCCGCGTCAGCGTGCGTGGCCATGCTCGGGCGTCGCAGGCAGTCGGGCCATCTGCCGGTCCTGCCAGCGGGCAAAACCGGCCAGTGCCACGCACGCGCCGATCAGAGCCATGGCCATGTCGGACTGGGTGTCCCACGGGTCGCCCTGCGTGCCCAGAAAGGCATCGGCATCCTGCCCGATGGCCACGGCCACACCCCATTCGATCAGTTCATAGGTGGCGCTGATGGCCAGCACCACGCACACCACGAGGAAAGCCAGCATGCGCTGCCCCCGGATGTAGGCGCCCCGCACCAGGATCTCCCGGGCCACCAGGGCCGGCACAAAGCCCTGGAAGAAGTGGCCGATCTTGTCGTACGGGTTGCGTTGAAGGTCCAGCCACTCTGCCATCCAGAAACCGAGAGGCACGCGCGCATAGGTGTAGGTGCCGCCCAGAATAAGCACCAGGGCGTGCACGAAGATGGCCCCGTAGAGCAGGCCGGTCAGGGGGAAGCGCCGCCGCGTGGCCATCAGGATGGGCACGGCGATCAGAACGGGCAGGACTTCGAGCAGCCACGTAGGGCGGTCATGGGCCACAACCCCCGACACGACCAGGAGCCCGCCCAGCACGGCAACGCCCGCGTTCAGCAACAAGGTGGTCGACATGGCTGCATGCTACCGCCCTGCCGATGGACCCCGCGCAGTAATTGGCAACAAGCCGCTCTTTTGCTGCCAGCATGCGCATCGGACACCCACAAGCGAGGCCCGCTCTAGAACAATCACGTCAGGGCCAGCACCGCCACCGGATCGCCAGCCCCTCTACTGAATTCCGAGGCAACGCTGCTGGCCATGACCGAATCCGTGAACGTGTCTGACATGCCCGACGTGGGCGAACTGCGCGAGATGGCGCGCCGGGCTTTCGAGACCCTGCGCAGCAATCCGCCGACCCTGGTGCTGTCGAAGTCCACCAGCACGCTGCTGTTCGTGCAGAACGAGTTGCGCCAGTTGGGACATGAACGCATCTACCAGGAAGAGAGCCGTCGCCATGAACTCCTCAAGCGCGGCTTCACGCCGCCCGACGAGCTGAGCCCGCCGGCCCAGCGCCACTGCGTCACGCTGACGGAGGCCGAGTGCGACGAGCTGCGCCGCTCGCCCGGCTCGTTCAACGACATGATCCGCGCCGTGTTCCGCGCAGGTTGGGACGCCCACGCCCGCGCCACCGGACAGGCCTGACTGCACGTCAACCGGACGGCACGTGGCTGCCTGTCAGCATCGGGCTGGCCAGGGCCGCCGCGGCCGCGCGCGTCTCGACGCCGAGTTTCTCGAAGATGTGCTCGAGGTGCTTGTTCACCGTGCGGTGGCTCATGCCCAGGATCTCGGCGATGTCGCGGTTGGTCTTGCCCCGCGCCACCCAGGCCAACACCTCGGTTTCCCGTGGCGTCAGCGCGGCCTCTTCCAGGCGGCTGCTGAGCGCCGCCGGGCCGGCGTGCGCAGAGGGCGGTCCGGCCTCGATCGCGCGCTGGGCCTCGCGTGTCAGGCGCGCGTTGCGGACGTGGGTGGCGAGCCGGGCCAGCACCTCCTCGATGCGCACCGGCTTGACCACATAGTCCACCCCGCCCGACTCGAAACCGGCCACCACATCGGCCGTTTCGGACAGGCCGGTCATGAAGATCACCGGGATGGTCGCGCCGTGCGCATGGGCCTTGATCCGCTGGCAGGTTTCGAAGCCGGTCCAGCCGGGCATCATCGCATCCATCAGGATGGCATCGGGCGTGACGACATCCAGGCGGGCCAGGGCCTGCTGGCCGTCGAGCGCCACCAGCACGGTGTAGCCTTCGTCCGCCAGCGCATCGCACAGCATGCGCAGGGTGTCGGGGGCATCGTCCACCACGAGCACGGTCCCGCGGTGACAGGTCGCGACATCAGGGTTCATCTTGGGTGTCCTCCAGCAGGTAGGGCGCCAGGCGCTCGGCCACCGCATCCAGGTCGAAGCGCTCGACCAGGGCTTGCAGCGCCTGCCATTGCGGGCTCAATGTGGGTTCGGCTCGCTGCCACTCCATCAAGGCGTCGTGCAGCGCCTGAACGTGTCCCTTTCGGGCCAGGCGGTGCAGTTCCCAGGCGGCATCGGCCGGCAAGGCGGCGGCCATCCCGATCGGGGTGGCGGCCAACGCGGCCGCCATGTCGAGCCGGACCGGCGGGGCACACACCTCGGTGACCCACTCGATGTGCAGCAGCCCACCCAGGGTGGCCAGCAACTCCGACTCCATCACCGGCTTGCCGACAAAGGCCTGGCACTGCGCCGCCGCCAGGTTCTCGGGCCGGTTCTCGAACACATTGGCCGAGACCATCACCACCGGCACCTCGGTGAAGCCCGACTGCCGGATGGCCCGGGCCGTGCGCCACCCGTCCATGTCGTCCATCGTGATGTCCAGCAGGATGGCGTCCGGCACCTGCTCCCGCACGCTGTCGAGCGCCTCGCTGCCGCTGGCCGCCTCACGCACCTTGAAGCCCAGCGGCAGCAGCATGCCGGCCAGCATCTGCCGTTGCGTCGGCTGGTCGTCCACCACCAGCAGGGTCTTGCGCGGTCCGCTGTAGCCCGTCACGGGATGCAGGCGCAGGCGCTCGGCCCAGTCGGGCCCGGCGGGCCGTTGCGGCGGCTCGTTGATCTCTCGAAGGTAGAGCCGCACGCTGAACGTGCTGCCTTGCCCGAGGGTGCTGTGCACGCTGAGTTCGCCACCCATGAGCTCGGTCAGCAGGTGGGTGATGGTCAGGCCCAGGCCGGTTCCCGGGTCCGCCCGACGTCGGCCTCCGCTGCCCCGCTCGAACGGCAGAAAGATCCGCTCCAGGTCCTGCGGCGCGATGCCGATCCCGGTGTCGACCACCTCGAAACGCAGCACCTCGCGACGGGCATCGACTCGCAGCGTGATGCGCCCCTGGTCCGTGAAGCGCACGGCATTGCCCAGCAGGTTCAGCAGGATCTGACGCAGACGCCGCGCATCGGCCTGAACCCACACCGGCACCCGACCCAGGGTTTCCAGCTCGAAGCGCAGCCCCTTGGCGAGGGCCTGCGGCTCCACCATGCGCACGACATCGTCCAGAAACTCGTGCAGGGGCAAGGGGACAGGATCCAGCCGGAGCCGTCCGGCCTCGATGCGCGCCAGGTCGAGCAAGCCGTCGATGAGCCCCATGAGGTGCTCGCCACTGCGCTGGATGGTGGTCAGCGCCCCCCGCTTGCCGCCCTGCTCCGGCTCGTCCTTCAACAGGATCTGTGCATAGCCCAGGATGCTGTTGAGCGGCGTCCGCAGCTCGTGCGTCATGCCGGCCACGTACCGGGTCTTGGCCTGGTTCGCGGCCTCGGCCAGTTCCTTGGCCTGCTGCAGCGCCGCGTCGGTGCGGCGGTGGGCGTCGATCTCCACCTGCAGCAGCTGGGTCTGCCGATTGGAATCGTCCTGCGCCATGCGGCGGCTCTCGGACGCCAGAACCACCCACCACGCACACACGGCCGCCACCAGCAGCATCAGCGCAAGCACCTTGATGAAGGGCCCTTGCAGCGCACCGGCAGGGGCAGGCACCTCTGCACCGGCATGCAGCCCCGCTGACAGCACCCCCTCCTGGTAATAGACCACGCCAAGCACGAAAGCCAGCAGCGCGGCCATCGACAGAAAGACCACCAGGTAGTGGCCGACCCGAAAGTTGATGCGCCGCGACCAGGCGGGCGGCAACACCGCGGTCAGGCCATCGGACACCTGTTCGGCCGCGCGCGATCGGCTCTTGCAGCGATCGTGGCAGCGGCTCTCCAGCGTGCAGCACAAGGAACAGATGGGGGCGTCGTAGGCCGGACAGGCGGCCATGTCCTCGGCCTCGAACAGGTTCTCGCACACCGAGCACCGCACCATCTCGCCCGGCTGCCACGACGCCGCAGGCTGCCTCGCCAGGTAGAACCGTCCCCGCGTGACCCGGGCCAGCACGGGCGAGGCCACCATGGCGACGGCCAGCGCGAGAAACGGCGACCACGCCGCCGCCAGCTTGCCCAGCACGCCAGCGTGCGCCACCAGGGCCACGATGGTGGCCAGCAAGGTGGCGCACAGCCCGACCGGATTGAGATCAGGCAGGTAGGCACGCCGGAACTCGATTCCCCGCGGCGACCAGCCCAGCGGCTTGTTGATGACCAGATCGGCCACCAGTGCTCCCACCCAGGCAATGGCGACGTTGCTGTAAAGCCCCAGCACGTGCTCGAGTGCGCCGAACACGCCGAGCGTCATCAGCAGCACGGCGATCAGCACGTTGAAGACCAACCACACCACCCGCCCGGGGTGGCTGTGGGTCAGGCGGGCAAAGAAGTTGGACCAGGCCAGCGAGCCCGCATACGCGTTGGTGACGTTGATCTTGATCTGCGAGACGATGACGAAAATCAGCATGGCCCAAAGCGCCCAGGTGCCGGATTGGAAGACCTCGCTGAAGGCGGCCAGGTACATCTGCGTGGGCTCGATGGCCTTGTCCACCGGCACCTCGCGCTGCAGGGCGAGGAAGTACTCGTCGGAGGCGCGGACCGGGGCAATCCAATATGTTCGCCGTTTTGTTGTCCGGCGTAAAGAATCCATTGCCAAATAAGTCCGACGACAACTTCGGATAGAACCGGCGGCAGGAAAAACACAACGCGATAAAAACGTTTCATGCGGATCTCGCG
>JAJUHM010000055.1 GCA_029279925.1 Aquabacterium olei | reverse complement strand
GGGCCCTGGTCCTGCACGGCGATCACCACCGATTCGGCCTGCTCGTGCACCGAAACCGTCACCAACCCGCCGACGGGGCCGTACTTGATGGCATTGGACAGCAGGTTGAGCAGCACCTGCAGCAGCCGCCCGGCATCCGCCATCGCCGACCACCCCTGGTGCGCTGGCGGCTGCAGGGCCACGTGGCGGGACGCCGCCAGAGGCTCGACCAGGCGGATCGCCTGCCGCAGGACCGGGTCGATCCGCATCGGCTGCACCTGGATGCTGGTGTGACCGGCCTCGATGCGCGACAACTCCAGCACCTCGTTGACCAGGTGAAGCAGGCTGTCTCCGGCCGCCTCGATGTAGCCCAGCTTGCGCCGCTGATCGGCATCCAGCGGGGCGCCCTGCGTGCGCATCAGGCGCGCGAAGCCGAGGATGCCGTTGAGGGGCGTCCGCAATTCATGGCTCATGCGAGCCAGAAAGGCGCTCTTGGCCTGGCTCGCGCGCTCGGCAGCCTCGCGCTCGTGGCGGTGCTGCTCGGTTTCGCGGCGGCCCGTGATGTCCTGCGCATAGCCGTGCCACAGCACCGTGCCATCGGGCTCCGCATGCGGCGACGCATGGGTCTCGCGCCATTGCTCGCGGCCGTCCACGCGCACGCGGTACTCCATGCGCAGGGGCTGCAAGACCGACGCAGACCGCCGGACCGCGTCGCGCAGCGCGAGCCGGTCGTCGGGATGGAGGACGTCCCACCACGCCTGCATGTCGGCCATCACCTGGGCGGCCGTGAGGCCGAACAACCCGCGCACCCCCTCCGTCAGGTAGGTGAAAGCCAGCGCGCCGTCTTGTGCCTGACGCAGCTGGAACAGCATGCCGGGCGCCTCCTCGGCCACGCGCTTGATCGCGAGCAGCTGGTACTCCAGGCGGCGCCGCTCCTTGATGCGCACCAGAAGCGCCAGCACACTGCCATCGTGCTGACGCCGGGCACTGAGCAACACGTCGAGGGTGCCGCCACCCTCGCGCCGCAGCGACATCGAGGCCTCCTCCACCTCGTCCCGGGTGGCGAGCAAGGGCAGCACATAGGTGTGCCACATCAGGCGCGCCGCCTGCGTGAACAGCACACCCACGGCCTGTCCGGGATACGCCGCGGCACTGCGTCCGAGCCACCCGGCCAGCGTGGCGTTGACCGCCCGGATCACGCCGTCCTGATCGACATGGAAGAGCCCACCCGGCAGCGCATCGGCCAGTTCGGGCCCGGGCCACCTGGCTTGCGTCATGCTGCAGCCGCGACCACCGGCCGATTCAACTCCGCACAGATCTGCGACGTCGTCTCCTCGGGGTGACTGAGATGGGGGCAGTGCCCGGTGGCCGCCAGGCGGACCAACCGGGCGCGCGGCAGGTGCCTCTGCAGGTAATCACCGGCCGTCAAGGGGGCCACCGCGTCATCGGCGCATTGCATGATCAGCACCGACGTCGGCACCCGCGCCAGCTCCGCACGGATGTCGGACAGGAACACGACCTCGGCAAAACGCCGCACGATGGCCGGGTCGCCCGCGCACAGGCTTTCGCGCATCTCGGCCACGCGCTCGGGCCGCGTGGCGGTCTTGACCACCAGCGGCGCCAGCATCTCGGCCCAGCCCACCATGTTGCGGTCCATCAGGTCGAGCAGGTCCATCACATCCTGGCGCTCGAAGCCCCCGACGTAGTCGCCGTCGTTGATGAAGCGGGGGCTCGGCCCCACCAGAATCAGGCGCTCGAACAGTTCGGGCCGCTCGATGCTGGCCAGGGCGCCGATCGAACCACTGATGGAGTGGCCGATGAAGACGACCTGCTCGTGCCCCAGTGCGTCGAGCACGTCCAGCAGATCCTGCTTGTAGCCATGCAGAGAGCCATAGCGCTGGGGCGTCCAGGCCCGCAGGTCGGAATGGCCGCTGCCCACGTAGTCGAACAGCACGATGCGGTGCTCGCGCGCCAGATCGGCCGCCACGAAACGCCACATGCGCTGGTCGCAACCAAACCCGTGGCCAAGCACGAGCACGCGCTCACCACGGCCCAGCTGGGTCACATGGTTGCGCGACCGGACGTCGAGGTTCATCGCACCTCTCCTTGATTTATGGTGCGCCGGTGCCGCGCATGTGCACGCCCGACGCTGTGCACCGTTTTAGCACAGGCGGGCTGCAAACCCCAGACGCAAAAAAGCCGACACGGCGCAGGGCCATGTCGGCTGATGCCGCCCGGTTCATGACCGGGCTCACACAGGGGGGATGGTCGCGATCAGGCCACGATCTGGGCGAGCTTGCCCGTGGCGTACATCGAAGCGATCTCGCTCAGACCGATCGGCTTGATCTTGCCGGCCTGGCCTTCACATCCGAATTCGAGGTAACGCTGCTTGCACACGGCCTTGGCGGCTTCGCGGGCCGGCTTGAGCCATTCGCGGGCGTCGAACTTGTCCGGGTTCTCGGCCATGAACTTGCGCACGGCACCGGTCATCGCCAGGCGGATGTCGGTGTCGATGTTGATCTTGCGCACGCCGAACTTGATCGCTTCCTGGATCTCCTCGACCGGCACGCCGTACGTTTCCTTCATCTTGCCGCCGTACTGGTTGATGATGGCCAGCAACTCTTGGGGCACCGACGAGGAACCGTGCATCACCAGGTGGGTGTTGGGGATGCGGGCATGGATTTCCTTCACGCGGCTGATGGCCAGGATGTCGCCCGTGGGCTTGCGCGAGAACTTGTAGGCGCCATGGCTGGTGCCGATGGCGATGGCCAGGGCGTCCAGCTGGGTGGCCTTCACGAAGGTGGCGGCCTCTTCCGGGTCGGTCAGCATCTGGCTGTGGTCCAGCTTGCCCACGGCGCCGATGCCGTCTTCCTCGCCGGCATCACCGGTTTCCAGGTTGCCCAGGCAGCCCAGTTCGCCTTCCACGGTCACACCGACCTTGTGGGCCATCTCGACCACCTTGCGGGTCACGTCGACGTTGTAGTCGAAGGACGACGGGGTCTTGCCGTCTTCCATCAGCGAGCCGTCCATCATCACCGAGCCGAAGCCCAGGTTGATCGCGCCTTCGCACACCTTGGGGCTGGTGCCGTGGTCCTGGTGCATCACCAGCGGAATGTGCGGGTACATCTCGCACGCGGCCTGGATCAGGTGCTTGATGAAGGGTTCACCGGCGTACTTGCGGGCACCGGCCGACGCCTGCAGGATGACCGGCGCACCGACCTCGTCGGCCGCGGCCATCACCGCCTGGACCTGCTCCAGGTTGTTCACGTTGAAAGCCGGAATGCCGTAGTTGTGTTCGGCGGCATGGTCCAGCAGCTGGCGCATGGAAACGAGTGGCATGGGGTCCCCAGTAATCAGGAAAGATGAAAGAAACCTGAATGCGCGGCCACCGGGCCGGCATGTCGACTGAGGGCGATTCTAGCGAGACTGGGCTGGGGCCACACCCCCGCGAGCGCGCAGCCGCCGGCCCGCGCCACGCAGGGGCGCGACGGAGCCAATGAAGGAAAACTACAGCATCACGCCGACACTTCGCACACCTTGAGCATGTTGGTGCCGCCGGGGTGGCCCATGGGCTCGCCACAGGTGATGGCGTAGGTGTCGCCCGGCTTCAGGATGCCGCGCTCGACCAGCGACTGCTCGGCCTGATGCAGCGCCTCGTCCCGGTCGCTGCAGGCGGCCACGAGCAGAGGCCTCACATTGCGGTACAGCGCCATGCGGCGCAAGGAGATGGGCTGGGCCGTCAAGGCGAAGATGGGCACGTGGATCTTGTGCCGGCTCATCCACAACGCGGTCGACCCCGATTCGGTCAGCGCCACGATGGCCTTGCAGCCGAGGTGGTAGGCCGTGAACAACGCGCCCATGGCGATCGACTGGTCGATGCGCCCGAAGGTCTTGTTGTTGAAGTCGGCGTCCAGCGACACCTCTTCGGCCCGCTCGGCTTCGATCGCGATGGCGGCCATCTGCTCGACGGTCTCGATCGGGTACTTGCCCGCCGCGGTCTCGGCACTCAGCATCACCGCGTCGGTGCCGTCCAGCACGGCATTCGCCACGTCGGACACCTCGGCGCGCGTCGGCACCGGGTTGACGATCATCGACTCCATCATCTGGGTGGCCGTGATGACGACCTTGTCCATCTCGCGGGCCATCTTGATCATGCGCTTCTGCAGCGCCGGCACGGCGGCGTTGCCCACCTCGACGGCCAGGTCGCCGCGGGCCACCATGATGCCGTCCGAGGCGCGCAGGATGCTCTCCAGATTCGGGATCGCCTCGGTGCGCTCGATCTTGGCGATCAGCGCCGGGCGATGGCGCCAGGGCTCCCCCGCCACATTGGCCAGCTGGCGCGCCATTTCCATGTCGGTCGCGTTCTTGGGAAAGGACACGGCGATGTAATCGCATTGAAAACTCGCCGCGGTCTTGATGTCCTCCATGTCCTTGGCCGTCAGCGCCGGCGCGGTCAGCCCGCCGCCCTGCTTGTTGATGCCCTTGTTGTTCGACAGCTCGCCGCCCACCTTCACGATGGTGTGCACGGCGTCGCCCCGCACCGCGTCCACGGTCAGCACGATCAAACCGTCGTTGAGCAGCAGCGTATCGCCCGGCTTCACATCACGCGGCAGTTCCTTGTAATCCAGGCCCACGCCCTCGATGTCGCCCGGCGTGGCGCGGCTGGCGTCCAGCACGAAAGGCTGGCCGACCTCCAGCATCACCTTGCCGTCGGCAAACTTGCCCACCCGGATCTTGGGGCCCTGCAGGTCGGCCATGATGGCCACCACCTTGCCCACCCGCGCCGCGGCCTCCCGCACAAGCTGAGCGCGGTCAATGTGGTCCTGCGCCTTGCCGTGCGAGAAGTTGAGCCGCACCACATCCACGCCCGCACGCAGCATGCGCTCCAGCACCTCCGGGGTGGAGGACGCAGGGCCGAGGGTGGCGACGATCTTGGTCGAACGGGACATGAAACGGGTCTCCAGTGACGAGTGACGGTGCAGCAGTCCGAGTTGGAAGGGCGTCGCTCACGCCACCCAGCTCTCCGGACATCATTAACATTTTATTAACCAGCTGAGCCCACTCACGGCGGGATCCCCTCAGGTAAACCCGCATGGCAACGCAGCCTCAAGCGCGGGTGTAGCAACCTTACACTTCCCGGACCTTCCCGGACACAGAAACCAGCGTGTACCGCACCCTTGTTTTCGCGCATGCCAACAGTTTTCCGGCCGGCACCTACCGCCATCTTTTCGATGGCTGGGCCGCCGCCGGCTTCGATGTCCGCGCCATCGACCGCTTCGGCCATGACCCGCGTTACCCCGTGACCACCGACTGGCCGCACCTCGTGGACCAGCTGCACGACTTCATCGTCCACGAGGTGGGCCACCCCGTGTTCCTGGTCGGGCACTCGCTGGGCGGCTTCCTGAGCATGATGCTGGCCCGCCGCCATCCGGCGCTGGCGCAAGGCGTGGTCGTCCTCGATGCACCGCTGCTGTCCGGCTGGAAGGCCGCTGCCATCGGCCTGGCCAAACGCATGGGTGCGATGCACCGCGTCATGCCGTCCCGGGTGTCGGCACAACGCACCACCGAGTGGGCCAGTGAGGACCAGGTGCACCACCATTTCCGGTCCAAGGCCAAGTTCGCGGCCTTCCACCCGCAGGTGCTGCACGACTACATCCGCACTGGCACGGCCGCCAGCACCAATGGCCAGGGCCGCAGCCTGCGTTTCAGCCGCGAGGTGGAAACCGCGATCTACAACACCATGCCGCACGGGCTGCTCGCCGACTTCCGGCGCCACCCTCACCGCTGCCCGATGGCCTTCATCGCGGGCACCCGCTCCAGCGAGCTGCGACGGGTCGGGCTGGGCGGCACACGCCAGGTGTTCGGGTCCCGCATCTCATGGATGGAGGGTTCGCACCTTTATCCCTTCGAGCGGCCAGAACACACCACGCGCGAAGTGCTGCGCTGGCTCGACACCTTCCTCACCGACGCGGCACACTGAGCCGCATGTCCATCCCCACCCTGCCCGTCCCCGACCAGGTGGTCCCGTTCGTCACCGTGACGAACTGGATCAGGGCGGCCCGACGCTGCGGCATCGACATCGAAGCCCTGTTCCTGGCCGAGGGGATGGACATCACGCGCCTTCACCCCAGCACGGCCACCATCCGGCCGGCTGCGGTCGCCCGCATCATGCACCGCTGCCTGGGTGAAGCACGCCGGCTGGGCTGCCCGCACCACTTCCCCATCGTGCTCGGCGACACCTTTGCCTTCGAATACCTCTCCGATGTGGAGACCTTCATCAGCACCAGTGCCACGCTGAGGGACGCGGCGCGCGCGCTCACCTGGATTCCGCCGCTGGTGAACCCGCTGCTGACCTTCGAGCTGCAGGAGTTCGGGGACCGGGCCCGCATCGTGCTCCGGCTCGGCCACGAGACCGCACCGACGCCCCCCGAAGAGGCCTGGCCCTTTCTGGAGGCCGCCTTCACCACGCTGGTGAAGTTCAGCAAGACCCTGCTGACGGACGTCACCCTGGCCGGCAGGCTCACGCTGCGCCACGGGGCACACGAGCACAGCGCCCACCTGGCCTCGCACCTGCAGGTCGAACTGGAGCACGACGCCCCGATCGACGCGCTCTGGTTCGACCGGGCCTTGCTCGACCGACCGCTGATCGGCGCCCTCCCGGGTCTGCACGAGGTGGCCGCGCAGCGCATCACGGAGGAGATCGCCCGGCGCGCTCCGCCCGCCGAGGTGTCCCAGCCATCGCACCATCCCCTGGTCCGGCAGATCGAACAGACCTATCTCGCCCGACCGGCCCTGCTCGGAGAGGGGCTGGCGGCGCTCGCCAGTGAACTGGGCCTGCACCCGCGCACGCTCCAGCGCCGATTGCGAGACGCAGGCGACAGCCACTCCGCCATCCTCGACCGGGTGCGCTTTCACCTGGCCCGCCAGTGGCTGAGCACGCCGCCGGTTCAGATCGAATCGGTGGCCCTGCGCCTGGGCTTCGCAGACCGCCGCAGCTTCACCCAGGCCTTCATCCGCTGGACGGGCGTGCCGCCCCGACGCTACCAGGCGGCCAGCCTCCCCTCCGGCCACGACGACTGACGCAGCACCGGGTTTCCCCTGGACGTCGCTGTCGCGAAAACTGTCTTTCTGTCGTCTGCGTGCATCGCCGATTTCGTGCGGGCTTTCTACAGTGAAGCTCGACGCATGCCCCTCCGGATGGGGCACGCGACCGCCTGGAGCCCCGCATGACCCGCCCCGACCTGACGCCACCGCCCATCATTCCCCGAGAAAAGCTCGACTTCGGTCTCGACGGTGACATCCCGCGCCACTGGCTGGCAGGTGACGCGTTCAAGACCCGCTTCTTCGACGCCATGTCGACGCTGTTCCCGGTGGGCGAGCGCTTCTTCATCACCTGCGTGCGCGACTTCAAGGACCGCATCACCGACCCCAAGGTCCTGCAGGACATCAAGGACTTCACCCGCCAGGAAGCGCAGCACAGCATGCTGCACACCCGCTACAACAACCGCCTGGCCGAGCAGGGCGTGCGGGTCGATCGCATCCTCGAAGGCCAGGAGCGTCGCCTGTTCCAGATCATCCGCGGCCACTTCTCCCGCGAGTTCACACTGGGCATCACCGCCGCCGCCGAACACATCACCGCGATCATGGCCGACTGCTTTGTCGAGCGGCCCGGCATTTTCGAAGGCGCCGATCCGCGGGTGCGCGCGCTCTACGTCTGGCACGCCATGGAGGAGATGGAGCACAAGGCCGTGGCCTACGACGTGTTGCAGGACGTGGCCCGCGCCAGCTACCTCACCCGCGTCAGCTCGATGCTGCTGGTCACCATCCTCTTCCCCTTCCACGTCTTCCGCATCATGCGCCACATGCTGCAGGTCGACGGCTTCAGCCGCTGGCAACGCACGAAGATCTGGGCCAAGGGCCTGTGGTGGCTTTACGGCCCGGGCGGCCTCTTCCCGCCCATCCTCGGCCAGTACTTCCGTTACCTGCGCCCCGGCTTTCACCCCTGGCAGGATCCCGTGGTGCAAAGCTATGAACCCTGGCTGCGGCTGCTGAAGGAAACCGGAGACCCGATCGAAGCGGGCAACCGCCTGCACGGCCCGGGAGTCTGGGCACACAGCTGACCGTTGCATCGACGGGCCCGTCCGCGCCGTCCCACCGTCTCAAGGAGCCCTCACCATGAGCACGACAGACCATCCCATCACCCCGCGCGAGAAACTGGACTTCGGCCTGGACGGCGACATCCCCCGCTACTGGTTCGGGGGCGACGCCTTCAAGACCCGCTTCTTCGACGCCCTCTCCACCATCTTTCCCGAGGGCGAGCGCTTCTTCATCGCCTGCGTGCGCGACTTCCGCGACCAGGCCCGAGACCCTGCGTTGCAGGCCGACATCAAGGCCTTCATCCGCCAGGAAGCCCAGCATGGCCTGGTGCACGACCGCTACAACGCCCGGCTCAAGGCCCAGGGCATCGACGTCGACCGCCTGGAAGGCATCACCCGGCACCTGCTGTTCAACGTGATCCGCCGCTACCTGCCGGCCCGCCAGACCCTGGCGGAGACCGCCGCGGCCGAACACCTGACCGCCGTGATGGCACACGGCTTCTTCGACCGCAAAGCCACCCTCCGCGGTGCGGACCCGCGCATGCGGGCGCTGTACGCCTGGCATGCGATGGAAGAAATCGAGCACAAGGCCGTGGCGTTCGACGTGATGCAGAAAGTGGCGAAGGTGGGCTATCTGCGCCGCATCTGGGCCATGCTCGTCGTCACCCTCAGCTTCAACCTGCACGCCCTCCTCTTCACCCGCGCCATGCTGAAGACCGACGGCTTCAGCCGCCTGCAGCGCCTGCGCCTGTGGGCCGGCGGCCTCTGGTGGCTCTACGGACCGGGCGGGCTGTACATGGGCGTCGCCGGACACTACCTGCGCTACTTCCGCCCCGGGTTTCATCCCTGGCAAGGCGGCCAGACTCGCACCTACCAGACCTGGCTCGACACCTACAACCGCACCGGAGACCCCATCCTGGCGGGCGAAGCGGTCCACGCCGCCGGCCGCTGAGCCGGACACCGCCCCCCGTGCGCCGACAAGCCCACCCCATGAGCCGCGCCGGCCCATGAAAAAAGGCCTCCCATCCGAGAGGCCTTTTCATCGCAGGTCACGCGCCCCTCGGGGCCGCAACACGACTCAACCTGCAGCGCGCTTCGTCAGGATCTCGAAGGCCGGCAGGGTCTTGCCCTCCAGCACTTCCAGGAACGCGCCGCCGCCGGTCGAGATGTAGCCCACATCCTTCTCGATGCCGTACTTGGCGATCGCCGCCAGCGTGTCGCCGCCACCCGCGATGCTGAAGGCCGACGACTCGGCAATGGCGCGCGCGATGGCTTCCGTGCCCTTCGAGAACGCATCGAATTCGAACACGCCCACCGGGCCATTCCAGACCACGGTGCCGGCAGCCTTGAGCTGCGCAGCCAGACGGGCGGCCGTCTTCGGGCCGATGTCCAGAATCATGTCATCGTCAGCCACATCGGCGGCGTCCTTCACGGTGGCCGGGGCGTCGGCCGCGAACGTCTTGGCCACGACCACATCCTCCGGGATGGGCACTTCGGCGCCACGGGCCTTCATGGCCTCGATCACCGCCTTCGCCGCCGGCACCAGATCCGGCTCGGCCAGCGACTTGCCGATCTTCAGCCCCGCGGCCAGCATGAAGGTGTTGGCGATGCCACCGCCCACGATCAGGCCATCGACGTTCTTCGACAGCGATTCCAGGATGGTCAGCTTGGTCGACACCTTCGAGCCCGCCACGATGGCCAGCAGAGGGCGCTTCGGCGCTTCCAGTGCCTTGCTGATCGCGTCGATCTCGGCGGCCAGCAGCGGGCCGGCGCACGCGATCTTGGCGAACTGGGCGATCCCGTAGGTCGTGCCTTCGGCGCGGTGCGCCGTGCCGAACGCGTCGTGCACGAAGATGTCGCACAGCGCGGCCATCTTGCGGGCCAGTTCCTCGTTGTTCTTCTTCTCGCCCTTGTTCAGGCGGCAGTTCTCCAGCAGCACCACCTCGCCGGCTTGCACGGACACACCGTCCACCCAGTCGCGCACCAGGCGCACCTCGCGGCCCAGCAGTTCACCCAGGCGCTTGGCCACCGGGGCCAGCGAATCTTCCGGCTTGAACTCGCCTTCGGTCGGGCGTCCCAGGTGGGATGTCACCATCACGGCCGCCCCGGCCTTCAAGGCCAGTTCGATGGCCGGCACCGACGCGCGGATGCGGGTGTCTTCGGTGATGTTGCCCGCGTCATCTTGCGGCACGTTCAGGTCGGCACGGATGAACACGCGCTGACCAGCGGCCTTGCCCTGGGCCACGAGGTCTTCAAATCGGAGGATGGTCATGTTGGCTGCCGTCGAGGCGGTGAAGTTAAACAGAACGGTTCAACCCGCCATTGTAGAAAGGTCTGACTCAGGCCGGACTCCAGCCCCCCCGGGCCAATGGACGACACAGTGGCGTGCGCCCGCCAGCCCGGAGCCCGGATTCAGCGGACCCCGCTCGGTTACCCGCCCAGCCAGCGGAGCACGCCATACACCGTCATCCCCACCAGCAAGGTGCCCAGCATGTCGCGGCGCCACCAGGCGTAGGCCATGGCCACGGGCGTCGCCAACCAGCGCGCATCCCACGCCTCGGACGGCCACTGCCCTTGTTCCAAGAGCACGCCGGGCAGCACCACCGCCGCCAACGCCGCCATCGGGGCATACCGGAGACCGCGCTCCACCCAGGCGGGCAGCGGCACCGCGCGCCGAGACAGGAAGAAAAACGACCGCGTAAGGACCGTGATCAACACCAGGCCGCACACCGCCATCCATACATACGCTGTGGTCATGCTGCACGCCCCCTTGAACGGTCCGGCATCACCGTGTCGAGAAGCAGCCCGCTCGCCACCCCCACGGCCACGGCCATCACCATGTTCAGCTTGAAAGGCATCCCCCAGCACGCCACAGCCGTGCCCCCTGCCAGCAAGGCAGCGCTCGCCGCACGCCCGTCGCGCACCAGCGAGGCAAGCAGCCCCGCGAGGGTCAGCGTGCCCGCAAACGCCAAGCCCCAGGTCGTCGGCAGCTGGCCCGCAAAGACGATGCCGACCAGCGCCGCCACGTTCCAGCCAGCCCAGTTGGGCACGGCCAGTCCCATCAGGTAAGCCAGCGGCCCCAGATCGCGCTCCGACGCCTCGTTCCCCTTCGGATAGCGCGCCAGCTGCATTACATACGACACGTCGGCCACCAGGTATCCACAGAGCAGCCGCCAACGCAGGGGCAGGACCATCACGAACGGCCGCAACTGGGCGCTGAAGATCACGAACCGGAGGTTCACGCACAAGGCAGCCAGCCACACCACCCATAACGGTGCGCCGGCCAGCATCAACGGGATGGCAGCCAGCTGGGCGCTCGCCGCAAACACCGTGAGCGACATCAGCACAGCCCCCCACGCGGGCAGCCCGGACTGGGCCATCACCATCCCGGTGACCAGGCCCCAGGCCATCACGCCGGGCAAGGCCCGCAACATCGCCATGCAGCCCCGCCGCCACTCCGGGTGCTGCCAGAGCCGCTGGTCCATCAAGCCGATCGAGAACCCATCCGAGTGCATCACGCGATTGTCGCCGCTGCCGAAAAGCACAGCCGACGCAGGGCCGTGTGCCTCGCCAAGGCAGCCCACGCTGTTGCCGCCAACAGCCAACAGCCAACAGCCAACAGCCAACAGCCAACAACCAGTCACTGACGCTAAAGCGAGCGCTCACGAAGACGAACGCGAATGGCAACTGGCGTCCGTCACGTCGCACGCTGAAGGATGGGGTGGCCAGGGCGCCCCTACTCGCCGAACCTCGCGGCCCCCTCGGACCGAGGCTCGCGACAGAATCGGATCAGGACGCCTTTGCCTTGCGCGCCCCCTTGGCGGGCGGGGACTCAGCCGCCTCCTCTTCCACGTCCTCTTCGTCCTCGGAGTCGGTCGAAGATTTGGGCTTAGGCTTGGAGGCGCCGGCACCAGGCTTGGATGCCGCCACGGGGGGAGGCCGGGGCACCACGGGCGCAATACCGTCCAACTTGTTCTCCCGCATGTACTCGTCCATGTCGCGCCAACCACCGAACACCGCCGCCTTGTCGGCCTGCGGATTCAGGCTGTAGCAATCCTCGATGGCCCGCATCGCGTGTCGGCAGGCGCCGCCAATGGCCTTCGCATCGGCCTGCTGCCGCTCGGCCGTCTTCTGCGGCGTGTCGATGCCCAACTGATCGCATCCCGACAGCGCCAATGCCATTGCTGCAGCCAGCAGGGGCAACCAGCGCGGCCGCCTCTCCGCCCTCCTCGAAGCCACCACCACCTGCGGCGACGGGGCTATCTCACTTCGCGCCCTTCGGCCTGACATCATCTTCAACCTCGCACCATGCCTCGCTACCAAATGGCGAAACCTGTTCTTGATGTCGACGAACGAAGGCCGAACTTGAGCAGGCGACGCATCGTATGCTGCCCGTGCCGGCCGGGGCCGTTCACAGCTCACAGCTCACAGCTCACAGCTCACAGCCCACAGCCCACAGCCCACAGCCCATAGCCCATAGCCCATAGCCCACAGTCGAGGCTCAAGGCTCCAGATGACTCCGGATCCATGACGCGCCGGGCAGCTGCGCGCCATAGCGCGCGTGCCTCAGGCGCTCTCGCTTGGCTTGACCCCTGCCTCGCGCTTCAGGCGATCCTGCCCGCCCACACCTCTGCCGCGCTCGGGGCGCACGCCAAGGCGCCCTGACGAAACTCGTGCGCCCTCAACTCAATGAACGACGCGGGCCCCTTCGTCAGCGAAGAGTTCATCGAACACCAGTGAGTCTGGCTCCTCCCCACGGCTCCAGAACACCAGGAGCACCAGCACCTTGAAATCGTCCAGCGACATCGCGCCGCGCGGCACCGCCATGGCGCGATCCAGAACGATCTCACGCAACCCTCCGGTGAGGATGCCTGCCGATTCGAGGAAGTAAAGAAAGCCGATCGCATCACCGCCCAGTCGCTCGACCTCTGCCGCGGTCAGCACCCGTGCACTCCCCCCTTGTGGCGCCACGAGCGGCGCTGAAATTGCCGATCTCAAACCGTCCAGCCAAGCCAGCGCGTCGGAGATCTCCTCCTCCTCGAAGCCGACAGCGGTCAGCTTACGCGCCAGCAAGCCGGCGTCGGGGCACGCGTCCGGACGCCAGTAATGCTCATACACGTACACGAGTACATCAAACATAGAAGGACTATATCCCAACGTACCAAGGCAAGCAGGCCGCCATGCCCTTCCAAAGGCCACGCTCGCGAGCGATGTGCTCGGCCTCGCCGTCGACCATCGACAGCGCCGCGAATTCACTCCGGTGCGGAAGCAACGTCACGTCACGTCACGTCACGTCACGTCACGTCACGTCACGCCATGCCATGCCATGCCATGCCATGGCAGCCCAGCACCCGCAGAGACATCAAACCCGCCGAGACAACGGGCCGCCGCAGACCAAAAACCGGACCCCAAAAACAAAAAAAGCCCCTTTGCCTGATGGCAAAGGGGCTTTTCTTCACTGTAAGTAGCCTGACGATGTCCTACTTTCACACGGGAATCCGCACTATCATCGGCGCTGAGTCGTTTCACTGTCCTGTTCGGGATGGGAAGGAGTGGGACCAACTCGCTATGGTCATC
>JAJUHM010000054.1 GCA_029279925.1 Aquabacterium olei | reverse complement strand
GGTCAGCACGATGTCGGCTTGGGCAGCCGCTGCGCTCTCGGCGTTGAGCGGCTTGTAGCCGCGTATACCCTGCAGTGCATTGATCACACCCAGGAGGTCGAGCACCGCGTGGGCCCCGGTGTCCTGACCGGCCGTCAGTGCGGTGCCCCCGTGGGCCATCAGAAACAGCACGCGAGGCGCCGCGGCCGACCTCGCATGTCGCAGCGCCCTGGCCTGGGCGACCCGCTGCTGCGTCTGGCGCCATCGGCGCGCGAGGTCGGCGCCGAGTTGCGCGGCCTGGTCCTGTCGCCCTGTGGCCTGACCGACTGCCTTGACCTTGCTGAGCACGTCCTCGAACCGGTGCTGGGCGGCCGTCAACTGCACGGGCACGCCGGCCTGTCGCAACTGCGCCAGCACGACCGGGGGGCCCGCTTCCTCGGTGCCGAGCACAGCCGTGGGCCGCAAGGCGAGCAGCCCCTCGGCCGACAGGCTGCGCATGTAGCCGACCTTGGTGGTCTGCTGCGCCGCGCTCGGGTAGGTGCTGGTGGTGTCCGTGCCCACCAGCTGCGATTCGGCCCGCAGCAGGTAGATCACCTCGGTCAGGCAGCCGTGCACGCTCACGATGCGAGCCGGGGAGGGGCTCGATGTCCGGGGGCTGCCCATGGCCGCACTCAGCCAGCATGGCGCGGTCGCCAGCGCGAAGGCGCAGTCTCGGCGCCTCATGCGGCCTCCCGATGCGACCGTGCGGAAGTGCAGACCTCCGAGGCGAGGTGACGCCAGGCGGGCAGCTCGGACTGGCCCGGCTTGCGTGCGCCGAAGAACATCGCCATCACGTCGCCATGGCGGTCGAACACCTCGATCGAGGTCACCACCCCATCGTCCGTCGGTTTGCTGACCAGCCAGGTCTCGTGGATGGCGTCGGAGCGCAGGTGCAGATTGAAGTCACGGTCCAGCACGTTGAGCCAGGGTCCCATGGGCTCGATGCGCTGCACCGGCCCTGTGTGGATCTGGATGCAGCCCGGGTTGCCGACAAACACCATGATGGGCACGCCCTGTTCGCTGGCCCCGTGCAGCAGGCGCGCGGTGGTCGCGGCGTCTGCCCGCCGTGTGTGGATGCCCTCCATCAACCGCATCGCCTGCAGACGCCCGGCGCCAAAGCGCTTGAGCAGCGCGAAGAACTCGTGTGTGTCCCGCATGGCGGCCCAGGCCTCGCCCAGGCCCAGTGCGTCGATCTCGGTGTCGGGGCGGTCGGCACCCGTCGTCTCGGGTGCGGCCGAGAAGGCGGTCGCGGCCGACGGGCGGGCGTGACGGGCCACCAGCGCGGTGAGGGCGGCGAGGTCGGTATCCGACCGCGCGTGCACCTTGTGAACGGCCTGACCATGGCGGTCGAAGAACTGCAGGCTGTGCTGCACGCCGCGCGGACCGGACTCGGTCACGTGGAATCCGGCGTGCCAGCGCGAGAAGAACAGGCGCAGGTCGATCTCCTTGCCGAGGACCAGGCCCACCTGCCCCTGTGCCGAGGCCTGACGGTACACGCCGATCTTTTCGTGCACCACGTGCTCGTTGCGTGTCAGGGCCATCACCGGTCCCACCTGCTCGAGTTGCTGGAGCAGGCCGATCCAATCATCGCCGAGCGGCACGGCGGCCAGCGCGGCGCCGTCGTGGGCCGGTGCGGTCAAGGACGGCACAGCATGGGCAGCCACCAGCGCGCCCTCGCTGAGCCCGAGTCGGGCTGCGGCGTCGCGCGCTCGCAAGCCCTCGGCCCTGAGGGCGGCGAAGGACGTGCGCAAGGGGTCGGTTGGGGTCGGTGTCATCGTCGTGCTCCATGGTGGCTGCGGTGGTGAAAGAGAAGGGAAGGCCGAGGTTCGGGGTGCACTCAGGTCAGTAGCGGCCGGTGAGCGACACCCGCAGATTGCGGCCCGGGCCGGCGGTACCCAAGCCGCTGCCCAGACCGTTCTGAAGGGTGTACGGGGTGTCGGCCAGGTTGTCGGCGGTCAGCGTGGTTTCCCACGTGGGGGAGATGCGCCAGGTGAACGAGGCCCCGAGCAGGCGATAGCCCGGTGCCTCGGCCACCCGGGTGCGGCCCTGGTCCACGTAGTAGCGCCGGGCCCAGTTCTGTTGCCAGCGCAGGCTCCACTCTCCCCAGGGATGCTGCTGACCCAGACTGAGCAGCATCCGGTCTCCGGGCACGCCCACGAGGTCGCTGGTCAGCAGACCGTCGAACTGGCGCCCCCGCAGACGGGACGCCGCCATGCGCGCGCGCCATGCGTGCCAGCCGGCCTGGGCCTCCAGTTCGATGCCACGCCGCCGTTCCCACCCCGGTTGAACCAGGCGCCCGCTGCCGCCCGGCTCGGCCATCAGCGACTCCAGCAGGTGATCGGTGCGGTTGACGAAGAACGTAAGCTTCGCCTGCGCCAGGCTGCCCGGCCCGAACAGGGCGGCCTGGCGCGTGTGCACGCCGGCTTCGAACCCCTCCGACGTTTCCGGCACGAAGGCGCCGCTGCAGATTCCGGTGACCGGCGCTACCTGCGCGCCGGGCGCATAGCCCGGGACCTGCGGCAGGTTGCCGCTGCCGACCCGCAGCAGGGCGTTGTTGTTGCACACGCCGTAGCCGGCGCGCATGAAGGCCTCGTCGATCAGGGGCGGACGGAAGGAGCGTGCGGCGGTGGCGAACACCGTCCATTGCGCCGGCACGAGGGCATAGCTCAACGTGAGGCTGGGGGAGACCTCGGTGTAGCGCACGGTGTCGGATTCCCCCACCTTGCGCAGCAGGGCCGCATTGGCGCCTTCCACGGTGGAGGCGACGCCGTCCCACCGCACGCCGGGCAGCACCTGCAGGCGGCCAAGCTGCCAGTCCAGTTGCAGGAAGACGCCGCGGGTGTCCCGGCTGCCGGGGGGTTGGGCGGCGTTGTAGCCGTCGGGATAGAGGACCTGGTTCAGCGCTGCATTGCCGGTCACGCGTTCGGCCGCACGCTCGCTGTGGCCGGCCTGCAGGCCCGCGCGCAAGGCCAGCCGCCGCAGGCCGTCGGCTGGGTCGTCCCACAGCACCCAGCGCAGCCGGCTGTCCAGCGTGAGGTGGGTCTGGTGGACGTCGTCGTCGACTTGCGTCGACAGCGAGAAGATGGACCAACCGGGCTCGAAGTGATCCTGCACCCGGGTGCTGCTGCGGCCCAGCGTGGTCTGCCATTCGTGGCCGCGGGTCTCGTCCTGCCACACGGCTTGCAACGACACGGTGTCGTCCTCGATGCGGCGCTGGACCTGACCGAAGGACCCGACTTGCTCGATCGGCGTGCTGCCGCGACCCGCGGTGCCGGTGAAGGTGTCGTACGCCTGCAGGCCCTGATCCCGGTAACGGATCCAGCTGGCGCTCAAGCGCCACGCGTCATCGAGCCACCAGCTGGCCTTGGCCAGCCCGCTGCCCATGTCGACTTCGGACAAGGGCAAGGTGTCGCCGCCGGCCAACCGGATGTTGCCGCCTGCGCGGCGCGTGAAAGCCAGCACGGCGTCGGTCGTGCCGGTGGGGCGGCCGTAAACGGCCAGCATGGCGCTGCCCTCGTCGTTGTTCGTGGCGTGGCCCACGCGGGTCCGTGCACCCCACTGCTGACCAGGGCGAAGCAGGTCGCGTGCGTCGCGGGTCGTGGCCGAGATGGTGCCGCCCAGTGCACCGGCGCTTTCCACCTGCGCCCCCCGGCGCACCTCGATGGACTTGAGCAGTTCCGGCTCGATGAAGGTGCCGCCGAAACGGTACTTCTCGAAGCCCTTGACGACCCCGTCGAGCTCGATGCGCACGTCCTCGTTGTCGCTGTAGCCACGGATGTTGAACTGCATGCCACTGTTGCGCGGGCCGCCCTGTACCGCCACGCCGGGAACCTCGTCCATGAGCTGGAAGACCGAGTCAGGCTGGCGCGCGCGCAGGGTGCCTTCCTGGATCACGGTGTGAGCCTGGGCTGGCGCCCAGGTGATGCCCGCCTGCTGCTGCGTCGCGGCACGGGCCCGCACGCGGACCTCCGGCAACGTCTGTCCTTCCTCCGCGGCCTTCGGCGTGGCGGTGTCGGTCTGAGCAGCGCCGATGCACGGCCAGAAGGCGGGCAGGCTGGCTGCGGCAGCCGCAAGCCAGCCTGCCGCCTTCCGCCGGCCGACAGGGGAGGAGGTCGACTTCACCTCGCAGATCCAGCGTCAGGGGCGAATCTTCTCAGCCGCGACGGCGGCGGTGCATGACGCCCAGTGCGCCCATGCCGGCCAGCATCAGCGCCAGGGTCTGGGGTTCGGGCACGGCCGGTGTCGCCGTCTGCACGGCATAGAACGCGACCTGGTCCAGGCTCATGTGCGCGCCGCTGGCTGCAAAGGTGGTCAGCCACGGGGTGGCCGCACCCAGGGTCACGGTCCACTTCCAGAGGCTCTCCTCTTCGGTGCCGCCGAAGCCGCCGGTGATGGCCTGGCTGAAGGTGATCGACCGGGTGGCGCTGACGCCGTTGAGCGTGGCGACATCCCCGACGGCCGAGCCGACGGTGGCCACGCGAAGGTAGACGTCCCACGTGCCGGCCGCCGCCGTGCCCATGTCGAGGCGGAAGGCCGATGCGCCCGAGATGCTGTAGATGTTGCCGCCACTGGTCGGGAAGGCCGAGCCGGTGGTTTCCGTCAGCGTGCCGGCACCGGCGATGTCCGGGGTGTTGTCCACGGGGTAGCCGAAGATGGCGTTCCATTCGGCATAGCTGCTGCCGGCTGCAGGCGTGGCGACCCAGGGCGAGGCGGCGCTGGCGCCCGTGCCGCTGTAGCCGGCGACGGCGCTGTCCCACTGGCCAGCTGCGGCGTGGGCCTGGCCGACGCTCAGGGCCAGCGCAAGGGTGGAAAGGGCGGGAACAAGAACGCGTGCAGACAAGGACATAAGGAGCTCTCTGAAGAGGGCGCCGTGTTCCTTACCCACAAAGGCCACACCAGCTGATTGACGAGGATGGATGCAGTTGGACGCAGGGGTCCGAGAGCCCAGGGCACCGCGCCCTCGGGCAGAAAACGATCACGTGCTGGCGTCTTTGCCCGCAGCCGCAGGCACATCGACCACGAAGCGATGCTGCTTGCCGCAGTCCAGGATCACCTCCTTCTGGCCTCGTTTGAGCAGGCGCACGTCGATCCGCAAGGAGCCGTAGCCGTCATGACGGATCAGTTCGTCAAGCAGATGGAGCAGGCGATGCTGGACGGGCACAAGAGAAGAGACAGGGTCCACGGGGATCAGCGGGGAGGGCCGCGCAAGTGCGTGATGTGCAAATTGTTAATGAGAATCATTCGCATAACAAGAGGGTGCCCCTCGAACGCGGGGGGAAGGCCTGCCTAGCCCATGCTGGAAGCGCGCCAGGTGCTTCGATCAGGGCGTTGCGCACCCCGTCTCTCGTGCCTCAGAACGTCGTCACGTGGAAGGTGGCGCGGCCGGCGCGCTTGGCCGCATAGAGCGCCTGATCGGCCTTGTCCAGCAGCGCGGCGCCGGTTCCAGCGCCCCCGGAAAACACCGCCACGCCGATGCTGGTGGAGGTCTGCACAACCCCGTCCTGAACCTGAATCGGTTCTTCCATGGCCCGTTCGATCTTGCCGGCCACCAGCGTGGCCTCGTCCTCATGGTGCAGGCCCTCCAGGATGACGGTGAACTCGTCTCCCGCCAGCCGGCACACGGCGTCGGTCGTGCGCACGGAAGCCACCAGCCGTTGCGCAAAGCCCTTGAGCAGGTCGTCGCCCACGCCATGGCCGCGTGTGTCGTTGATGTGCTTGAAGCGGTCCAGGTCCAGATACAGCAAGGCCATCGCCCGGCCCGATCGGCGCGCCCGCGCCATCGCTTCATCGAGCTTCTCTTCGAAGTAGCGGCGATTGGGCAGGCCGGTCAGGCTGTCGTGCCGCGCCAGTTCAAGCAGCTGCTGCTCGTAGACCTTGGACTGGGTGATGTCGAAGGTCAGCGCGTGCACGCCGTGCACCTCGCCCGACGCGCCAAGGTCCGGGATGTAGAGCGCCATCACGTGGCGGTGCGTGTCTCCGTGCTGCAGCTGCGTGGTGAACTCGACCCGTTCGCCACACAGCGCCGATCTCAGCTTGCGGGTCCACGTTTCGTCCCTCAGCAGGGCATCGAGTGGCCGGCTCACGATGTCGGCAACCGGGCGGCCGAACCACTGCTCGAACGTGGCGTTGCAGAAGCGGTAGATGCCTGCTGTGTCGATGTAGGCGATCAACACGGGCAGGTTGTTCGTGATGGCCCGCAGCTGCGCCTGGTTGGTGGCCAGCAGCTGTTCCGCTTCCTTGCGGTCGGTGATGTCCAGCGTCATCTCATAGACGCCACACACCTCGCCGGCAGGGCCCTTGTCCGGAATGAAATAGTGCAGCTGGTGGCGCTTGCCATCGCGTTTACGGGTGGTCTCGAACTGAACCGCGTGCCCTGCGAGCGCCTGCCTGAACCAGGGCTCGATCACCTGGCGCTCTTCCTTGTCGAGAAAGTCGCGCGCAGCCGCTCCGAGCAGCGCGCGTTCCGGCAGACCCAGCGTGCGGGCGCGGTGGGTGTTGACGCTGATGAAACGCCCCTGTCGGTCCATCACCGCGATCTCCGCGGGCATGTTGTCCATGATGTCGCGCAGGTGCCGCTCGCTGGCCGCCAGTTTCTCTTCCCATGCCTTGCGATCCGAGATGTCGCGCATGAACGCATGGGCAATCCATTGGCCGCCTTCCTTGAGCGCCGACACGGACAGCTCGACGGGGATGAGCCGGCCGGTCCGGTGAAGGGCCATCACCTCGATGCGCTGGCCGATGACGGGGCCCATGCCCGAGTCGAGGAAGTGCGCGAAACCGCGGTTGTGCGCGTTGCGGTGTTCAGCCGGGATCAGCACCTGATCCAGGCGCAGTCCCAGGACGTGGGCCCGCGGCCAGCCGAAGGTCTCCTCGGCTTCCTTGTTCCACTCCGTGATGGCCCCATTCGCATCGATGCTGACGAAGGCATCGCCCGCGTGCTCCAGCACCGCGCGAAGCCGGCGCTGGATGTCGAGTTGTGCCGACTCGGCCTGCTGCTTGTGCAACCGCACGGCGTTGTAGACCTCTGCCAGCTCGCGCAGGTCCTTCGGGCCGGATTGCAGGGGCAGGGGCTGGTCATTGCCTTGGGTGGCCGCCTGCAGTTCCCGCTTCAGCTGCACCAGCGGGCGCAGTTGCCTGCGCGTCACCGCGCCCATCAGCAGGCCACCCAGACCGGCGAACACCACCGCCCCCACCAGCAACTGGTCCGAGCGGGACTCGATGGGGGCATAGGCTTCCGCCGTCGGGTAGGCCCCGCACAGCACCCAGGGGACCGAGGTCAATGACTTGAAGGTGTACAGCGCCTTCAGACCCCGGCTGTTCACGCCTTCGATCGTGCCCTCGAAGCCGGCCAGGGCCTGATGCAGGGGCTGGCTCACCGAGGCCGGCGGCACCGGGCTCATGATGCGTTTCACGTCGTGGTGAAGCACGAACCGCGGCGTCTCGCCTTTCGAGGCCAGATAGAAGTAGCCACCCTGGCCCACACGGGTCTCGCGCAGGGATGCCAGAAAGTTGTCGCGGGTCAGGATGAGGCTGCCCAGCAGGGCGCCTGCGACTCTGCCGTGCGCGTCGCGAATCGGGGCAGCAAACACCAGGGTCGGCTCGCCGGTCATCTTGTTGGCCAGCAGCTCCGAGATGACGACCTCGCCCGTGCGCATCGCCTTCTGAAAGTAGGCGCGGTCTGCAACGGAGATCACGCCTTCGTTCGGGCGCACCGGCCATTCGGTGATCACACGGCCTTTGGCGTCGGTGATCACAACGATGTCGAACAGGCTCTGAAACAGCTTTCTGTGGGAGAAGTCGGCCCGCAGCGCCGCGGGCTCGGGCAGCAGTTCGGCATTGATCGTCTGCGCCACCGTGAGCACCGCCCGCTTGCGCAACAGCAGCTTTTCATCGAGGTCTTCCGCCACGCTGCCGACCAGCGCGCCCTGTGCCGCGAACGCTGCCTGGCGCAGATCAGACCGCAAAACCGAGATGCCGGCCGCCGACAGCACCGCCACCCCGAAGAGGACGATGATGGTGGCCCAGAGGGTGACGCGGCCCTGGATGCTGAGGGAGGAATAGAGCTTCACGGTGCGGTGGCGTGGCGATGCCACCGTCACTATGTGGGGCGTGTGCTGAAGCGGTCCTCAGATAAGAAAGGGCAATGCCGAGATCCGGAAAACCGGTGCGGCATGCATCACGGATCGCCGCATTGCCTCGTCCGCGTCAGACGCGATCGAACAGCACGTTGTTCTCGAGGTGGATGTGCTCCATCAGGTCTTCACGCAGGGTTTGCAGCCCCAGGTACAGCGCGCGCCAAGTGTTGCAGGCACCGCGGGGCAGGGTGATGCCGTTGGTGAGCGCCTCCAGCTTGGCCAGTTCGCCGCCGTGGTGATCGTGCTCGTGCCGCATCACCTGGACCGGCATGACGGCCATGTCGGTCTGACCGCGTTGCAGCATCGGGAACAGCACCATCTCTTCCTTCTGCATGTGGCTCTCGAGTTCTTGCAGCATGTTCTCGAGGTGGTCGGCCAGCCCCAAGGGACACTCAGGCCGATCGCCGTGCACGGATTCCACGCGGCGGGCCAGGCGGATCAACTCGGGCAGCTGCTCGCGGTGGCGTGCGTGGAAGCGCTCGAGGATGTGCTCGATGAGTGCCGGGGTGGGCGCGTCGGTCCAGTCCACGGCCCCATCGGCCTGCGGTTGCAGCCGGGCCAGTTGCGCGACGATGCGGGCGGCGTCGATGCCGGCCTTGTCGGCCGCCTGTTGCAGGGTCTGCTTGCCACCGCAGCAGAAGTCGAGGTGGTATTCGTGGAACACCTTGGTGGCGCCCGGGATGGTGCGGGCCAGCAGGCCCAGGGATTCGTCGGCGTGGTTCATGGTGAAGGACTCCTTCGTGTGAGATGCCTTCTCTAGCGCAAAGCCCGGGCCCGTTCCTCCTCCCTTGAAAATCAATTACTTGGCGAAACAAAGGGTAGAATAAACCCTATCAAATGGGGTGAAAATGACCATTCACAAGGTAGATATCACCACGATGGCGACCCTGGGCTGGGCCGATCTGGCGGTCACCTTGCCCCGGGCGGTGCGCTTGCAGCGGCTGGTGTCGCAACTGAAAGCGCAGTTCGCCTGTCACGCCGTGGCCTTGCTGCAGGAAGAGGGCGAGCGGCTGCGCCCTGTGGCCGTCGATGGGCTGACGCGTGACGCCATGGGCCGGGCCTTCGTGATTGCGCAGCACCCGCGCTTGTCGGCCATCCTGCTGGGACGCGGCGTGGTGCACTTCGAACACGCCAGCACCTTGCCCGACCCCTACGACGGGCTGGTCGACGCCATGGCGGGCGAGCCCTTGCCGGTGCATGACTGCATGGGTGCCAGCGTGATGATCGACGGCCATCGATGGGGTGTGCTCACGCTCGACGCTTTGCGCCCTGGCACCTTCAACGACAGCGCCCGCGAGGCCTTGCTTCAATGTCTGCCCTGGGTGGCGGCCGCCGTGCGCATGAGCCAGCTCGAACAGGAAGTGCAGGCCCTGCGGCAGGCCCGGGTGGCCGAGCCCGAGCAGACGGGGCGCATCCCCATCGGCGGCGCGCGGCTGGGCCTGATCGGCCACAGCCCGGCGCTGCAGCAGGTGCTGCACGAGGTGGACGTGGTGGCCCAGTCCGACCTGCCTGTGCTGCTGATGGGCGAGACCGGGGTGGGCAAGGACCTGTTCGCCAGCCGCGTGCACGAGCACTCGCCGCGCGCGGGCAAACCCATGGTCCATGTGAACTGCGCGGCGCTGCCCGAGTCGCTGGCAGAAAGCGAACTGTTCGGTCATGTGCGTGGCGCCTTCTCCGGCGCCACCACCGACCGTGCCGGGCGCTTCGAAGCGGCCCGCGGCGGCACCGTGTTCTTGGACGAGGTGGGCGAGTTGCCGCTCACCATCCAGGCCAAATTGCTGCGCACCCTGCAGAACGGCGAGGTGCAGCGCCTGGGGGCCGACAAGCCGGTGAAGGTGGATGTGCGCATCGTGGCGGCCACCAACCGGGCGCTGCGCGATGCCGTGGCCGATGGCACCTTCCGCGCCGACCTGTACCACCGGCTTTCGGTGTACCCGGTGCACGTGCCGCCGCTGCGCGACCGCGGCGACGACATCCTGCTGCTGGCCGGCCACTTCCTGGAGGTGAACCGGGCTCGGCTGGGCCTGCGCAGCCTGAGGCTGGATGCCGCCGCCGAGGCCGCGTTGCTGGCCTATCCGTGGCCCGGCAACGTGCGCGAGCTGGAGCACGTGATCGGCCGGGCGGCGCTCAAACTGTTGACGCGCGGGGTAAGCCGCAGCGACATCGCCACGCTGACGGTGGACCTGCTGGATCTGTCTTCCGACACCCTCATGGGCGGCTCATCAGATGAGCTGGCGGTGCGCTGTCCCGCCGACGACCATGGCACACCCCAGCCGGTGACCCTGCACGAACAGGTCGATCAGCTTCAACGCCAGGCCATCCGGCAGGCATTGCGGCACACCGATGGAAACTGGGCCATGGCAGCGCGCCAGCTGGGGCTGGATGCGAGCAATCTGCACAAGCTGGCGAAGCGGTTGGGCTTGAAGTGAGCGTACCGATCCGCCCTTCCCAATGACGCAAGGCTGGGAGAGGGATGACGGCAGTTGTCATGGCGCCAGTGGAGTGCGTTCGCACTACAGCATCAGGGGCAGGGCAGGAAGCACGCATCCGGTGAGCCCAGGTCGCGGCGACAATGGGCCATGCAAGATGAAATTGGTACCCAGCCGCTTCTCCGTACGCTGCCCAACGGTGTCCGGCTGTTGGCCCTTCCCATGCCCCACGTACGGAGCGTCAGCGTGGGCGTCTTCCTGCGCGTCGGGTCTCGCGACGAAACGCCCGCCACCAATGGCATCGGCCATGTCCTCGAGCACATGGCCTTCAAGGGCACCACCACGCGTTCCGTGCAGGCGATCAACCTCGATGCGGAGCGGCTGGGCGCAGACGTCAACGCCTACACGGGCAAGGACAGCACCGGCTATTTCATGACCGGTCTGGGCGCACACGCGCAGCAACTGCTCGGTATGACGGCCGACATCGTGCTCCACAGTACCTTTCCCGAGATCGAACTGCAGCGCGAACTGGAGGTGATCCGCCAGGAAGCGATTGAGTACGACGAAGACCCCGACGACAGCGGCAACGACCTGCTCGACCGCGCCATCTGGGGGGCCCATCCCATGGGCATGCCCGTCATCGGCACGGTCGAGAACATCGAGGGCTTCACGCGCGACGATCTGGTTCGCCATGTGCAGCGGCATTACGTGGCCGACAACACGGTCGTCGTCGCGGCCGGCCACTTCGACGTCGACGCGTGGATGAGCCACGCCGAGGATTTGTTCGCGGCCATGCCGGCATCGACCGACGGCGTCAGGTCGCATCCACCCACGCCCGCGGCATATGCCGGCCAGGCGGTGGCCCGGCGCTTCACGCAGGTGTCGCAGGTGTTCCTGAACGTTGCGTATCCCGTGATGCCCACGGGCCCGGACGACATGCCATCGCGGCGCTTGCGTCTGGCCGCCGCGCTTGCGGCCAATCTGTTCGGCTGCGGGATGTCGGCCCCGTTGGTCGACACGGTGCGCGAGCGGCTCGGCCTGGCCTACACGGCCGATGCGAGCATCGACGGTGGAGACAACTGGCTCAATTTCGTGGTGCATGCGGTGACCACCCCGGACAAGATCGAGGCGCTGGTTCAGGTGACGGGCGAGCTGCTGCATGCCCAGACGACCCGCATTGATCCTGTCCATCTGGAGCGCGCGAAGAACCAGTTGACCGTCTCGTACGTGCGTGCCAGTGAGCGGCCCTTCGCGACAATGGAGCGGGCCGTCGAGGAACTCTGGGCCAGTGGGAACGTGACGCTGCTGGCCGAGACCGTGGCCCTGATCGACGACATCCGCGCGGAAGAAGTGCGGGACGTCTTTGTCCGGATGCTCGGCCATCCCCCGGCGCTGTCGATCACCGGCAAGGGCGTCAGCGCCAAGTCTGCGCGGCACCTGGCGGGCTGTCTGGCCGCCAGCGTCCTTCAGAAGCCGTAGACGAGTTCGAAGTCTTTCATCATGGACAAACTCTTGCTACAGCAGCAGGTGCTGGAACGGCTCGCCGAAGACCTGCTTCAGGTCGAACAGGCAGCGCGGACGGCCCATGAAACGGCGACGCACGAAGAGAACATCGCCGAGAACAAGTACGACACCCTGGGGCTCGAAGCCGCCTATCTGGCCACGGGCCAAGCTCGTCGCGCCGAGGCCACCCGTCAGGCGATCGCGCATTGGCGTCAGTTCCGCCCGCGCCCCTACGATGCCAGCCAAGGCATCCAGCTCGGCGCGTTGGTGTGCCTGGTCGACGCCGACGACAAGCAGCAACTGCTCTTTCTCGGCCCGGATGGCGGCAGCATGCAGCTGGTCACCGGCGCACAGCTCGTTCAGGTCATCAGCAGCGCATCCCCTCTGGGCAGGGCCATGCTGGGCAAGTGCGTGGGGGACGAAGTGGCGCTCCAGGTCGCGCTGACCCGACAGCAGTTCGAGGTCCTGCGGGTTGACTGACGGTCCGCCGAGACGGCGGCCACCGTGTGGCCTCGCCTGCTGATCTGCAGTCTGCGTTTGACGCGCGTCAAAACCCTGCTCATCACAGGCCAGAACACTACCCGTAGCGTTCCGGGGTGGTCCCGGACACTAGATGTAGTGGAGATGACATGACGCCGCCTTTGACCGCCGCGACCTCTTCCCGGGGCGAGATCCCGCCCTCAGACCGGCGGATCGCCGTGGATGTGGAGCGCTCGGTCAACGAATACCTCGACCGCCAGGACTGGCGCATCCACGCCAACGCCAACCAGGGCTATTCGCTCGGCGGGCTGATCCTCAACGTGTCGGGCAAGGTGATCGCCAACTACTGGCTCAGCCACGTGTACCCGGCCGAGGTCGGGCAGGCCCATCGCGAGGCGGACATCCACATCCATGACCTCGACATGCTCTCGGGCTACTGCGCCGGCTGGTCGCTGCGCACGCTGCTGCACGAAGGCCTCAATGGGGTGCCAGGCAAGGTCGAAGCGGGCCCGCCCAAGCACCTGTCGTCGGCCGTGGGGCAGATCGTCAACTTCCTGGGCACGCTGCAGAACGAATGGGCCGGGGCCCAGGCCTTCAGTTCCTTCGACACCTACCTTGCGCCCTTCATCCGCAAGGACGGGCTGGATTACGCGCAGGTGCGCCAGTGCATCCAGGAGCTGATCTACAACCTGAACGTGCCCTCGCGCTGGGGCACGCAGACGCCTTTCACCAACCTGACGTTCGACTGGACCTGTCCAGAAGACCTGCGCGAGCAGGTGCCCGTGATCGGGGGCGTCGAGATGCCGTTCAGCTATGGAGAGCTACAGGCCGAGATGGACATGATCAACCAGGCCTACATCGACGTGATGATGACGGGCGATGCCAAGGGCCGGGCGTTCACGTTTCCCATCCCCACCTACAACATCACCAAGGATTTCGACTGGGACCATCCGAACACGCAGCGGCTGTTCGAGATGACGGCCAAGTACGGTCTGCCTTACTTCCAGAACTTCCTCAACTCCGAGCTGCAGCCGCACATGATCCGCTCGATGTGCTGCCGCCTGCAGCTCGACCTGCGCGAGCTGCTCAAGCGCGGCAACGGGCTGTTCGGGTCGGCCGAACAGACGGGCTCGCTCGGGGTGGTCACGCTCAACTGCGCGCGGCTGGGCTACCTGCATGCGGGCGACGAGGCCGCGCTGCTGGCCCGCACCGACGCGCTGCTCGATCTGGCC
>JAJUHM010000053.1 GCA_029279925.1 Aquabacterium olei | reverse complement strand
GACAACGAGCTGTTCTACATGGACAAGACCATGATGGTGTTCGGCGACGCCAAGAAGGTGGTCGAGGACATGGTCAAGGCCGTGGAGTGACCCTGGGTACGGGGGCGCCTGCCGGGTGCCCCGTGCCGACGCCGGAACCGGGCCCTGTGCCCGGTTTTTTCATGAGGGCGTGGCAGGGTGCGCAGCGCGAGGCCCGCTGCGGTCGTGTCGCGGGTTCTTCCTGAGCCGGCCGCGCCCGGCCTTGTGGGATGCTTTGCCGCTCAAGAAGTACGCATCCCTCAGGAGAACCACTTCGGTGGCACGTTTTACGAAGACGGCGCTAGGCCGTGCAGAGATCACGGCGCGCAAGCTCGCGCTGGATCGCCCCACCCGCAACCTGTTGCTCATCATCGACCCCAGCCGCGAGGGGGCCGCCTGGCTCCAGCTCGTCAATGGGGTGGAGGCGGGCGCGCTCGAGGCCTTGCTGGCTGCCGGCCTGATCGAGCCGGCACCCGATCCGGCCTCACTGGAGCGCCCGGGAGGGCGACCGGATCGTGCGCTGCGCGCCGAGCGCCCGGAACGCCCCGAGCCCGCTGTGCGTGCCGGTGCCGCCCTGGCCGCCGAGGCGGACGCCCCGGTCTCGGTGGCCCCGCCAGCCGGCACGACCCACCTCGATGACGCGGCGCTGTACGAGCGCCTTCAGGGGGTGATCAAGAGCCAGTTCGGGCTCGTCCAGGGCTATCGCCTGGTGTTGCAGATCGAGCGGGACTCGGAAGGGCCGGCCTTGCGTGCCGCGGCGCGCCGTGTCATCGACATGGTGCGCGAGCAGCGCGGCGAGGAGGCCGCGGCCTCGGTGGCCTGGACGCTGGGCATGGACGCCTGATGCCTGCCCATCGTCCGTCCCCGCTCAGGGCGCGGGCTGGGATGCGGCCGCGGTGATGGCAGCGGGTGCGACCAATGGGGCCGGTGACGGCGCGGGCGCTGCCGGGCCGGGTGCGAGGGCGGGGCAGCCCTGACCCTGGCGCAGGCCCTTGAGGTAGGCGCGCCGCATGGCGCCGGCCGTGATGGCGGCGCTCACCTTGCGGCTGTGGCGCTCGGCACCGGACAGCTTGCGCAGCCAGCTGCGAAACGGCACGAAGCCCTCCACCGTCCGGCGCACGGCCGACACCGAGGCGTCTTCGGCCATGTCGACGCCGCGCTCCAGCAGCGCCGGATCGCTGCCGTCACGGGGTGCGTCGACGTCCGGGCCCAGTGCATCGTCGAGGGCATGCACCATGTCGTTCAGGTGGGCGCAGGTCACGTCCGTCGGCAGGGCGTAGGGGCCAGCGACGGCCTCCTGCAGCGCCGCCGGAATCTCGGTGCGGACCAGTGTCAGTTCACCCAGGGGCGTCATGGCGGCATGGCCCAAGCGGGTGGTGACGTCGGCGTCCTTGGCCCGCTTGCTGTTGGTGTCCGGGCCGCGCGGCGCGGCGCAGCCGCTCAGCAGGAGGGCGGCGCAGGCCAGGACGAGAAGACGGCGGGGAGCAGGCATGTCGGTCGGTGTGAGGGGATGGCCCGATCATGCCGCGACGCGGTCGGTTCAGGGAGGTGACTCACCCGAGGGAGGGTGACGTGCGCGTGATCCGTGCCACGCCAGGGCGACGTGGCTGCGACAATCGGGCCCGGCGGGCTGCCAGAGGCGGCCTTCCTGTTTGCCTCATGCCCGATTTCAACGCGTTCGACCTACCCGATCCCACTGTGCCCGCCGCCGCCTCCCCGAGTGACGAGGCGCCGCCTCGCGCCCGGCCCGCACGCCGCGCGCCTCGCCAGTCCAGGGCGCGCCGGCTCACGGAGCAGGTGTTGAACGCGACCGCCGAGGTGCTGGTGCGGCGCGGCCATGCGGGGCTGAGCACCAACAGCGTGGCGGCGCAGGCCGGCGTCAGCGTCGGGGCCCTCTACCAGTATTTCCCTGACAAGGCGGCGCTGCTGGCGGCGGTGCGTGAGCGCCACGCCCGCGCCATGGGGCAGGCGCTGCTTGCAGCCTGGCGCGATGCGGCCCCGACGCGGCTGGACCCCGCCGTCCAGGCGCTGGTGCGGGGCCTGTTCGCGGCACATGCACTGGAGCCGACCTTGCATGACCGGCTCGAGCAGGACGGGCCTCTGGTGGCCACGCTGCCATCGCACCCGGACGGGGTGGTGTGTCGGGTGCCGTGCGAGGCCAGCGCGCTGATGGCGCCCGGCGCGGTGTGGGCGTTCTGGCGGCAGCGGCTGCAGCGCCATGAGCCCGAGTTCGCGGTGGCGGAGCCGGCTCTGGCGGTCTGGGTGGCCTTGCAGATGGCCGATGGGCTGGCCCATGCGGCTTGGGTCGGCGCCAGCCGGGCGCCCTTGCCGTTCGCGGTCGATGCGCTGGAGCAGGCTGCCGTGCAGGCGGTCTGTGCCTACCTGGCGGGTCCTTCCGGGCACGGCCGCTGAGCCCGCGCCGGTGGGCACGGGACCGGCGATCCGCCGGCGTCAGGCGGCCAGGCGACTGGAGCGGCCTGCTTGCTGCCCTGCGGCGCTGGGCTTGCGGAAGGCCATCACGCCGTCCTCGAGCTGGCCATTGCGCAGCTGGTCCATGTCGAGCGCGTAGTTCTGATAGAGCTTCCATGGGGCGCGGTCGGCACCCTTGGGCAGGTGGGCCTCGGCGCGCGCCACGTAGCCCGAGGTCATGTCCAGCAGCGGGGCCGGCCTGACGTTGGGGTCCTTGCGCTCGGGCACGGCGATGCGGGTGCCCGTCTTGTCCATGTGCTTGAGCAGGCGGCAGACGTACTCGGCGATCAGGTCGGCCTTCAGCGTCCACGAGGCGTTGGTGTAGCCCAGCGTGTTCGAGAAGTTGGGGATGTCGCTGAACATCAGGCCCTTGTACGAGATGTGCTGGTTCATTTCGATGTCGCGGCCGTCGACGCTGATGTTCATGCCGCCGAACAGGCGCAGGTTCAGGCCGGTGGCGGTGACGATGATGTCGGCCTCGAGCACCTGGCCCGACTTCAGCAGGATGCCGTTCTCGACGAAGCGGTCGATGTGGTCGGTCACCACCGAGGCCTTGCCCTTGCGCAGCGCCTTGAACAGGTCGCCATTGGGGACGGCGCACAGACGCTGGTCCCACGGGTTGTAGGGCGGCGTGAAGTGCTTCATGTCGAAGTTCGGGCCGACCTGGGCCTTGACCTGCTTGAGCAGCAGCTTGCGCATGAAGTTCGGGTACCGGCGCGAGAGCTTGAAGATGCTCTGGGTGATGAAGTTGTTGCGGGCCCGGCTGATGTTGTAGACCGTCATGGCGGGCAGGAACTTCAGCAGAAAGCGCACCATCGGGTCGAACTGCGGCACCGAGATCACGTAGCTGGGCGTGCGCTGCAGCATGGTCACGTGGCCGGCCTTGTCCGTCATCGACGGAATCAGTGTGATAGCGGTGGCACCCGAGCCGATGACGACGACGCGCTTGCCGCTGTAGTCCAGCTTTTCAGGCCAGAACTGCGGGTGGATGATCTGGCCCTTGAAGGTCTCGCGGCCCTTGAACTCGGGCGTGAAGCCCTCTTCATAGTTGTAGTAGCCCGAGCACATCATGAGCCAGTGGCAGCGCATCTGCACGGTCTCGCCCGAGGTCTTCTGAACGTCCAGTGTCCAGGTGGCGGTCTCGCTGGACCAGCTGGCCTTGACCACCTTGCTGCCGAAGCGGATGTGGCGGTCGATCTGGTTCTCGCGGGCGGTCTCGGCGATGTAGTTGCGGATGCGGTGCCCGTCGGCAATCACCTGCTTTTCTGTCCAGGGCTTGAAGTTGTAGCCCAGGGTGTACATGTCCGAGTCGGAGCGGATGCCGGGGTAGCGGAACAGATCCCAGGTGCCGCCGAGCGTGTCGCGTCCTTCGAGGATGGCGTAGGTCTTGTCGGGGCAGTGGTTCTGCAGGTGTCGGGCTGCACCGATGCCGGAAAGGCCGGCGCCGACGATCAGGACGTCAAAGTGTTCGGACATGCGGGGCTCCTGCGACACGGAGTCGGTGAGGGGAGGGCCGCTGCACGGCGGCCACCGCATGAACGAAAAGAGGGTGCGGGCCGGCTCGACAGCTGCCCCCGTTGGACGAGGACTTCGAGCCGGACTCTATATTTGAAACGACACGTTGTCAAAATGGATGACCCGGGGGCAGGGATCATCACGCGACGCCACCGCCCTGCCTGCGGGGGCGGGTTTCACCTCAGGCCCATGAACATCTTCCAGCGCTTCTCGTTCTGGCGCTTGGCCTCGAACAGGGCCTGGTCGGCCTGGGCCAGCAGGGTGCGCACGCTCTCGATGTCGTCGTCGTAGGCGGCCATGCCGACCGAGATGCCCACGCCCACCGTGTCACCCGAGCTCAGGGTGATCGGGCTGGCCACGGCGCGCACGATGCGCCGCGCGAGCACCTGGGCATCGTCGCGACCGCCATGGCGCATCACCACGCCGAACTCGTCGATGCCGAAGCGGGCGACCACGTCGCCGGTGCGGACCTGGGCCTGGATGCGCTCGGCCACGGCCCGCAGCACGTCGACCCCGGCGGCATGGCCGAAGCCGTCGTTGATTTCCTTGAAGCCGTCCAGGTCCATCACGAGCACGGTGAAGGGTTCGCCGCGGCGCATCGCGTGGGCCAGTTCCACGTTCAGGGCCTGGTCGAAGTGGGCGCGGTTGGCCAGTCCCGTGAGCGGGTCGGTGATGGCCTGTCGCGCCAGGGTGCGGCGCTGTGCGTGGGCGTCGATGGCGTGCCAGGCGAGCCGCGCGACGTCGGCGAGGGCCTGACGCTGGCCCGCATCCAGCTGGCGGGCCTCCGGGCTGGCCACGGAGACCACGCCGAGCGCATGTCCGGCCTCGTCACGGATGACGGCGCCGGCGTAGAAGCGCCACTCGGGGCAGGCCGTGCGAACCGGGTGCATCTGAAAACGGCTGTCGTCGCTCAGGTCGGGCACGCACAGCAGACCGCCCAGGGCTTGCGCGGTTTCTTCGGCCAGGCAGGCCGACGCCGGCAGCTCGGCTGGCAGGGCGCCGACGCGGGCCTTGAACCACAGCCGGTCGCGGTCGAGCAGGCCGATGCCGGCCACGGGGGCGTCGCAGGCCTGCGCGGCCAGGCGGGCCAGGGCATCGAAGTCCGGTGACGGGGGCGTGTCCAGGATGGCTTGGTCGTGCAAGGCCTCCAGGCGTTCGGCTTCGGCCGGGCTCAGGGCGGTGTCAAGGGCAACGGTGGGCATGGCAGTCAGGCAGTCGGTGTCTGTCCGGCTTATCGGCCATGCGGCGCCGGAACTCAAGTGGAAGCCACGCGGTCAGCGGGGCTGGCCCCCGTCGGGGCGTCGGGCGCCCACCGCGCCGGATCAAGGCGGTAGAAGCGCTGCAACTGTGCGTACAGCGCCGGGTCGTCCTCGGCAAGCCGCGTGGGCTGTTCGAAGAAGGCCTCGCTGGCGACGGCGAAGAACTCGCACGGGTCTGTCGCGCCGTACGGATCGAGCAGCGTGACCGTGTCGTCGTCCTGGTCGGCCGCCTCGACGAGGCGCCGGTAGGCTGCGCCCAGCACGGCTGCCCAGGCGTGTGGCGGCGTGTCCAGTTCCAGGTCGGTGCTCAGGCCGTGGGCGTCGTCGAGCTGGTGGGCGAACTCGTGGATGACCACGTTGTAGCCGTCGCCCGGCACGGCCGCGCTGTCCAGAATGTCGGCCCAGGACAGCACGACCTGGCCTTCGTGCCAGGACTCGCCGGCGCGGGCTTCCTCGCCGTCGAAGACCACGCCATCGCGGTCTTGGTGGCGCACCCGGACGAGGAAGGCGTCGGGGTAGAGCAGGATCTGGCGCACCCGGTCGTAATCGGTCTCGTCGCGGCCGAGGATGGGCAGGCAGGCCAGGGCCGCCACGGTGACGCGCATCTCTTCGGTGACCTCCAGGCCACGGCAGCCGATGAAGGCCTTGTCGGCCAGGAAGACGCGCATGCGGGCATGCAGGTCGGCCTGCAGGGCGGCAGGCAGCCGGGCGACGAGGGGGACGCGGCGCTGCAGCACACGCAGCCAGAACGGCGGCATGGGTTGAGCACGCAGGTGGCGGCGCTGCCGGGCCACCCACAGAGGGCGCCCGATGAGCACGGCCAGCACCAGGGCAGTGAGGGTGAGCAGCAGCAAGGGCATGGTGTGACAGGGGTGCCGAGCATGCTACCTGACGCAACTTCATCCCGCGATCGGGGGGGGATGCGGCTGCATCCGGCGGGGAGGCGTCGCCGTAGCGACAGGCAGGTCCTGCGTCTCTTTCCTCACCGTGCCCCGGAGCCTCCATGTCTTCCCTTCTGATGTCTGCGCGCTTTCGGGCCCATGCGCCCGCCCATGCCGACGATTTCGATTACGAGTCCGCTCTGGAGGCCTGTGCCCGCGGTGAGCGTTTCGCCTTGCAGTCTCTCTACGAGCGGGAGGGACGCTGGCTGCTGGCGGTGGCCATGCGCATCGTCCAGGACCGCGATCTGGCGCACGATGTGCTGCAGGAGGCCTTTTTGCTGATCTGGCAGCGGGCCGGCAGCTTCCGGCGCGCGCTGGGTTCGGGACGGGGCTGGATCTACACCGTGGTCCGGCATCGCGCGCTGGACGAGGTCCGTCGGCGGCGCGCCGACCCGATGCCGTCCGATCCGGCCGACTTCGCGGACACGGTGCTCGAGGCGGCCGACGAGGGGCCGCTGGATGACCAGGCGCTGGACCGTTGCCTGGCGCAGCTCGACGCCACGCGCAGGCAGTGTGTCGTCGAGGCCTATGTCGAGGGCTACACGCACGAGCAGATCGCCCGGCGTGTGGGCCGGCCGGTCGGCACGGTGAAGTCGTGGATCCGGCGCAGCCTCGTGGCGCTGAGAACCTGTCTGGCCTGAAGGAGCCCATGGTGAACGAGCAGGTGGAACGCATTGCCGATGCCGGCGAGTACGTGCTGGGCACGCTGAGTCCGTCGGAGCGCGAGGCCTTCGAGCGCCGGCTGCCGCTGGACGTCGCCCTGCAGGCCGAGGTCTATGGCTGGCAGGACCGGTTGCTGGGGCTGCACGCCCATGTGCTGCCGATGGGGGTGCGCAGCGAGCTCTGGCCGCGCATCCTGCAGCAGGTCGAGCGCGGGGGGGCGCCGGTTGCCACGGCGCGAGCGGCCAATGACCCGAGCTGGCGCTCGCTGCGCTTCTGGCGGCTGGTGGCCGGCTGCAGCCTGGCGGCGTCGCTGGTGCTGGGCAGCCTGCTTGGTCTGCAGGTGTGGCACCGCCCGGCGTCAACCGGCACGGTGGGCCCGCGCTACCTGGTGGTGCTGCAGGCGCCGGGCGAGCGGGAGACCGGCTGGCTCGTGGAGGCCGCGGCAGGGGGCATGGTGCGGCTTGTGCCGGTTGGCAAGACGCCAGCGTTGCCTCCCGGCAAGAGCCTGCAGTTCTGGACCAAGCCCGAGGGGGCGAGCCAGCCCACGTCGCTCGGCCTGGTGCGGGTCGGGCAGGGGGTGGTGCTGCCGGCCGCGCGTTTGCCCACGCTGGGTGAGCGTCAGCTGTTCGAACTCACGCTGGAGCCCGAAGGTGGTTCGCCTGTCGGACGACCCACCGGCCCCGTGCTGTTCATCGGGCGGGCCCTCAGCCTGTGATCCGACCCCACAGCCACCATCCACACAGCCCCGCGGCCGCCACCCAGACCACGACGAAGAGCACGGCCATGGCGGCCACCCGCGGGAGGCGGTCGGTGAGGGCATCGGCGCGGGCGCGGGCGTCGGCCAGCACCGCCGGGGGCAGGAGCCGCACGATGAGCCAGATGCCCAGCGGCACCAGGATGACGTCGTCCAGATAGCCCAGAACCGGGATGAAGTCGGGAATGAGGTCGATCGGGCTGAGTGCGTAGGCCGTGACGGCCAGGGCCAGCAGCCGCACGCTGGTGGGGGTGCGCGGGTCGCGGGCGGCAAACCACAGCACGGCGACATCGCGCTTCATGCGACGGGCCCAGGTGCGCAGGCGGGCGAGCAGGCTCATGCGGAGGAGGGAAGCGGAACGGACATGCCGGGCATTGTCGCGCGTCAGGCGTCGGGGCCGGACGGGGGGAGTCGCGTTGCGGCGGGGCGCATCCATTGCCGCACCTGGGCCGACATGCCGTCAGCCAGGGCGGCCGAGGGCACGCACACCGTGCCATGGGTGGCTTCGCGCAACAGCGCGGCCTCGTCCTCGCTGGCGCCGTGCAGCAGGACCCGGATGGCCGGGTTGAGTTGGCGGGCGATGTCGACCATGCGGCGGGCGCGAAGGGTGTCGTCGCCCGTGACCAGCAGCACCGAAGCCCGGGCAATGTGGGCCTGGATCAGCACGGCGGGGTCGGTGGGGTCGCCCGCCACGGCCGCCACGCCCACGCGGCGCAGTTGGTCGACCACGGCCCGGTTGCCATCGGCCACCACGAAGGGCAGGTGGTCGGCATGCAGCTGGGCCGCCACCCGCTGACCGATCTCGCCGTGGTCGACCAGCACGACGTGGCCCGTGAGGCGGGCGGCGTCCACCGTGGTGGGCAACTCGGCCAGCGGGTCGTCGCGGGCGCCCAGACGGCGGGCCAGTTCGGAGCGCTCGTCGAGCCAGACGCGAAGCGGCTCGAGCACGGCGAACAGCGCGGTGTTGAGGGCGATCGACAGCAGCGCGGCGCCCAGGATCAGGTCCTGCCCTTCCTTGGGCAGCAGCTGCAGCGACATGCCGAGGCCAGCCAGGATGAAGGAGAACTCACCGATCTGCGCGAGTCCCATGCCGACCGTCAGCGCCGTGCTGAGCGGATAGCGCAGCAGCAGCACCAGGGCGATGGCCGCGGCGGTCTTGCCCACGACGATGATGGCCACCGTGAGCGCGAGCTTGCCGGGCGAGGTCCACAGCACCGCCGGGTCGAACAGCATGCCGACCGAGACGAAGAACAGCGCCGTGAACGCGTCGCGCAACGGCAGTGATTCGTCGGCCGCGCGGTGGCTGTAGGCCGATTCGCGCATCATCATGCCGGCGAAGAAGGCGCCCAGCGCGAAGGACACGTCGAACAGGCGTGCCGCGCCATAAGCCACCCCCACGGCGCTGGCCACCACGCACAGCGTGAACAGTTCGCGTGAGCCGGTGCGGGCCACCCACCACAGCATGCGCGGGAACACGCGCCGCCCCACCACCAGCATCAGGGCGATGAAGCCGACCACCTTGGTGAGGGTCAGCGCCATGGTGGCGCCCAGGTTGGCCGGCGGGGCGGCCGATGCGCCCTCGCCGGTGGCAGCCAGCATCGGCGCGAAGGCGGGCAGCAGCACGAGGACCAGCACCATGACGAGGTCTTCGACGATGAGCCAGCCCACGGCGATGCGGCCGTTGACGGTCTCGTCCAGCCCACGGGCTTCCAGCGCCTTGAGCAGCACCACGGTGCTCGCCACCGACAGGCACAGGCCGAAGACCACCCCCGCGCCGATGGACCAGCCCCACACGTGGGCGGCGGCAAAGCCCAGCGCCACCGCCACGGCGATCTGCACGATGGCGCCCGGCACCGCCACCTTGCGCACAGCCAGCAGCTCCGCGAGAGAAAAGTGCAGGCCCACGCCGAACATCAGCAGCATCACGCCGATCTCGGCCAGCTGCCCGGCCAGCTGCACGTCGGCCACGAAACCGGGGGTGGCCGGGCCGATGGCCACGCCGGCCAGCAGGTAGCCCACCAGCGGCGGCACCTTCAGGCGCGAGGCGACGAAACCCAGGGCCAGGGCCAGGGCGAAACCGGCGGCCAGCGTCGAGATCAGCGACACGTCATGGGGCATGGCGGGGTCTTTCCTGCATGAGGGGCGGGCGGGGGTGTCCTGCCCATTCTAGGAAGGGTCCGCCGTGCACGGCGTGCGGCTCAGCCCGCAGGCCGCTCGTCCGGCATGGACATCGCCCGCCACAGGATGCCGAACAGCGCGTCGAATTGGGCCACGAGTGGCTGCTGCTCACCCCGCACGATGTGCATCAGCACCACGCGCCCCACGATGCCCATGAAGACGTCGAGCAGCACCTTGTGGGACACCTGGTTGTTCAGCACCCCGCGGGCCTGCCCGTCCTTGAACACGCCCAGGAAGGCGCCCATCAGCTCGGGGCTTTCATAGACGCGGATGTGGCGGTGGCGCGAGACCGGCACGGCGGTGAACAGCAACAGCATCACCGCCGGATGCTTGTCCATGTAGTCGAGCGTGACCCAGCAAGTCTTGCGCAGCCGCTCGCGCGCGTCGTCGATGCCCTGCAGGTGGTCAATCATGCGCTCGGCCAACCGGCCCAGCATCACGTCGAGCATGGCGTAGACCAGCACTTCCTTGCTGCCGAAGTACTTGTAGATGGTCTGCAGCGACACGTTGGCGGCCTTGGCGACGTCGAGCAGGCTCACCTCATGGAAGTCGCGCTGCGAGAACAGCGACAGCACCGCCTTCTCGATGCGGCCCAGGGTTTCGGGGCGCATGCGGGCCAGGGCCGCTCGGCGGTCGTCCGCGTCGGACGGCGGGGAGGCACGCCCGGTGTCGGGGGCAGCGGCGGCGGGGGACTTCATGGCAAGACGGCGTTCCACAACGGAAATTCATCTTACCAAATGAACGACTGTATGAAGAAAAAGGGGTTCTGCCTCTTGCCCAGCTCGTGGCAAGTCACCAAGATCGAAAGCCGACAGAAACCCGATTGCAAAGGGATCGCCTGCGACACACGTGTCGCAGCGGCATCCCGACGCCCCACCCCGTACGCCGCCGAAAGATCGGTAATCAGGATTACTGATCCTGCGCGGCGGCCCTGCGGTGGGGGCCTGCACAACGCCGCCTTGCGCGGCCCGACCTTCAGGAGACACCATGACCATCGACTGCTTTGCCGCCCCGTGGATGACCGACGAACACCAGATGCTGCTCGACTCGGCCACCCGCTTCTTCACTGAGCAATGGGGGCCGCGTGACGAGGCCTGGCGCGCGCAGGGCATGATGGACCGCGCCGCCTGGCGCGAGGCGGGCGAGCAGGGCTTTCTGTGCGCCGGCATCCCCGAGGAGTACGGCGGTGGTGGTGGCGATTTCGGGCACGAGGCCGCGCTGATCCTGGCGCAGGGCGCGGCCGGCCAGAGCGGCTTTGGCGGCTCGTTGCATTCGGGCATCGTCGCGCCCTACATCCTGCATTACGGCACCGAGGAGCAGAAGCGCCGCTGGCTGCCTCGCCTGGCCACGGGCGAGCTGGTGGGCGCCATCGCGATGACCGAGCCGGGTACCGGATCGGACCTGCAGGGCGTGCGCACGCTGGCGCTGCGCGAGGGCGACACCTACCGCATCAACGGCAGCAAGACCTTCATCACCAACGGGCAGCTGGCCAACCTCGTCATCCTGGTCACCAAGACCAACAAGGACGAGGGCGCGCACGGCGTGTCGCTGATGGTGGTCGAGACCGACGAGGTACAGGGCTTCCGCCGCGGGCGCAACCTCGACAAGCTGGGCATGGAGGCGCAGGACACCTCGGAGCTGTTCTTCGACGACATGGTGGTGCCGAAGGAAAACCTGCTGGGCGGCACCGAGGGGCAGGGCTTCTTCCAGCTGATGCAGGAGCTGCCGCAGGAGCGCCTGATCGTGGCGCTGGCCGGCGTGGCCGCAATGCAGTTCGCGATGAAGGAGACGCTGGCCTACACCAAGGAGCGCAAGGCCTTCGGCAAGCCGGTGTTCAGCTTCCAGAACAGCCGCTTCAAGCTGGCCGAGTGCCAGGCCATGCTGCTGGCCTGCCAGGCCATGACCGATGCGGCCGTGGTGGCCCACCTGCAGGGCAAGCTGGGCGTGGACCGTGCGGCGCTGCTGAAGTACTACGTGACCGAGCACCAGTTCAAGCTGGCCGACGAATGCCTGCAGCTGTTCGGCGGCTACGGCTACATGCGCGAGTACCCGATCGCCCGTGTGTGGGCCGATGCGCGCGTGCAGCGCATCTATGGCGGCACCAACGAGATCATGAAGGAACTGGCTTCTCGTTTCTTGTGACGCGGCTGCATCCGCCCGAGAGACCGAGTTCACCCACGAAATTCTGTAGCCGAGGAACCCTCATGACCGAAGCCTATGTTTACGACGCCGTGCGCACGCCGCGCGGCAAGGGCAAGAAGGACGGCAGCCTGCACCAGGCCACGCCGGTGTGGTTGCTGCGCACGCTGCTGCAGGCGCTGGAACAGCGCAACCAACTGGACACCCGCCTGGTCGATGACCTGGTGCTGGGCTGTGTGACGCCGGTGGGCGAGCAGGGCGCCGACATCGCGCGCACCGCCGTGCTCGATGCCGGCTGGGCCCAGACCGTGGCCGGCGTGACGCTGTCGCGCTTCTGTGCCTCGGGCCTCGAGGCCGTGAACCTGGCCGCCGCCAAGATCATGTCCGGCATGGAAGACATGGTCGTGGCCGGCGGCGTCGAATCGATGAGCCGCTGGCCCATGGGCAGCGACGGCGGCGCCTGGGTCATGGACCCGCGCATCAACACCGGCACGGCCTTCGTGCCGCAGGGCATCAGCGCCGACCTGATCGCCACGCTGGAAGGCTTCAGCCGCACCGAGCTCGACGCCTATGCCGCCGAATCCCACCGCCGTGCGGCCGCCGCGCAGGCCGAAGGGCGCTTTGCGAAGTCGGTCGTGCCCGTGCACGATCTGAACGGCCTGCTGCTGCTCGACCGCGACGAGACCGTGCGCCCCGGCACCTCGGTCGAGACGCTGGCCAAGCTCAACCCGTCGTTCGAGATGATGGGCCACATGGGCTTCGACGCCACCGCGCTGGACAAGTACACCACCCTCGAACAGATCCAGCACGTGCACCACGCCGGCAACTCGTCGGGCATCGTCGACGGTGCGGCGCTGGTGCTGCTCGGCAGCAAGCAGGCCGGTGACAAGGCGGGCCTCAAGCCGCGCGCCCGCGTGCGCATGTGTGCCGTCATCGGCTCCGAGCCCACCATCATGCTGACCGGCCCCACGCCGGCCTGTCGCAAGGCGCTCGACAAGATGGGCATGACGCCGGGCGACATCGACCTGTGGGAGATCAACGAGGCCTTTGCCACCGTGCCGATGAAGACGGCGCGCGACCTGGGCGTGCCGCTGGACCGCGTCAACGTCAACGGTGGCGCCATTGCACTGGGCCACCCGCTGGGTGCCACGGGCGCCATCATCCTCGGCACCGCGCTGGATGAACTCGAGCGCACCGGCAAGGCCACCGCGCTGGCCACGCTGTGCATCGGTGCCGGCATGGGCATCGCCACCGTCATCGAACGCGTCTGAACGGAAAGGCTCATCACATGATCCAGAACAACGCCTTCACGCTTGAGGTGGACGCCGACGGCATCGGCCTCGTGACCCTCGACATGCCGGACCGCGCGATGAACGTGCTCAACCCGGTGCTGCTCGAACCCTTTGCCCGGCTGGTGGACCAGCTGGAAACCGACGCCACGCTCAAGGGCCTGGTGCTGACTTCGGGCAAGCCGACCTTCGTGGTGGGCGCCGACATCGACCAGCTCACCCAGATCCGCACGGCCGAAGAAGCCTTCGCGCTGTGCGAAGACCTCAAGCGCCTGCTGCGCCGCATGGAAGTCTGTGGCAAGCCTGTGGTGGCCGCCCTCAACGGCACGGCGCTGGGCGGCGGCCTGGAGCTGGCGCTGGCCTGCCACGCCCGCATCGCGCTGGACGACCCGAAGCTGAAAATCGGCCTGCCCGAAGTGAAGCTGGGCCTGCTGCCGGGTGGCGGCGGCACGCAGCGTGTGCTGCGGCTGGTGGGCATCCAGAAGGCCATGGACCTCATCACCCAGGGCAAGGAACTGGGTGCCCAGAAAGCGCTGGAGATGGGCCTCGTCACGGCGCTGGCCGCCACCCGTGACGATCTGCTCGCCCAGG
>JAJUHM010000052.1 GCA_029279925.1 Aquabacterium olei | reverse complement strand
GGCCACCGACGGCCACCGCCTGGCGCTGGCCCAGGCCACGCTCGATGACGACATGCCCAAGCAGGAGGTCATCCTGCCGCGCAAGACCGTGCTGGAACTGCAGCGCCTGCTCAAGGACGACGGCAAGGGCAAGGAAGGCAGCAATGGGGACGGCGGCGAGCCGATGATCGAAATGCGCTTTGCCGGCAACCAGGCGAAGTTCAGCTTCGGCGGACTGGAGTTCGTCACCAAGCTGGTCGAGGGCAAGTTCCCCGACTACAACCGCGTCATCCCCAAGAACCACAAGAACCACATCACGCTGGGCCGTGCCACGCTGCTGGCCTCGCTGCAGCGCGCGGCCATCCTGACGTCCGAGAAGTTCAAGGGCGTGCGCATGAACTTTGCGCCTGGCGTGCTGGGCATCGCCTCGAGCAACGCCGAGCAGGAAGAGGCCAAGGAAGAGCTCGAGATCGACTACGGCGGCGACAGCTTCGAGATCGGCTTCAACGTGGGCTACCTGATGGACGTGCTGGCCAACATGAGCCAGGACATGGTGACCGTGTCGCTGCAGGACGCCAACAGCTCGGCGCTGATCACGAATCCGGAATTCGAGGGATTCAAGTACGTCGTGATGCCGATGCGGATCTGAGCCCCAGCGGGCATCGCGCGACAGGCCGGCCGCACCGCAGAACGGGTGTGGCCGCCGCGCACCGGGCAACCCGGTGGCGCGGGCTAGAATAAGGGTCTCCCATTGTCAGATGGGGGGCCTTTTTCCATTTCTGGAACCACATCGCTGGTCCCTTTCCACCACGCGCTTGTACCCATGACCGACGCCACCTCCCCTGATCAGCAGCCTGTCACCCCGCCCGCCGCGCCGGCCGACACGGGCTATGGCGAGGGCAGCATCCAGATCCTGGAAGGCCTGGAAGCGGTGCGCAAGCGCCCGGGCATGTACATCGGCGACACGTCGGATGGCACCGGTCTGCACCACCTGGTGTTCGAGGTGGTCGACAACTCCATCGACGAGGCCCTGGCCGGCCACTGCGACGACATCGTCGTGACCATCCACACCGACAACTCGATCTCGGTGGTGGACAACGGCCGCGGCATCCCGACCGGTGTGAAGATGGACGACAAGCACGAGCCCAAGCGCTCGGCCGCCGAAATCGCCCTCACCGAGCTGCACGCCGGCGGCAAGTTCAACCAGAACAGCTACAAGGTCTCGGGCGGCCTGCACGGGGTGGGCGTGTCGTGCGTGAACGGCCTGAGCAAGTGGCTGCGCCTGACCGTGCGCCGTGATGGCAAGGTGCACTACCTCGAGTTCAAGCAGGGCATCCCGCAAGACCGCGTGCTGGAACAGCGCGACGGCATCGAGATCAGCCCCATGAAGATCGTCGGGGACACCGACAAGCGTGGCACCGAGGTGCACTTCCTGCCCGACACCGAGATCTTCAAAGAGAACAACGAGTATCACTACGACATCCTGGCCAAGCGCCTGCGTGAACTCTCGTTCCTGAACAACGGCGTGAAGATCCGCCTGATCGACGAGCGCAACGGCAAGGAAGACAACTTCGCCTATGCCGGCGGTGTGAAGGGCTTTGTCGAGTTCATCAACAAGGGCAAGAGCACGCTGCACCCCAACATCTTCCACGCCACGGGCGACAAGCTCTCCGAGCAAGGCACGAACATCGGCGTGGAGGTGGCGATGCAGTGGAACGACTCGTTCAACGAGTCGGTGCTGTGCTTCACCAACAACATCCCGCAGCGCGATGGCGGGACCCACCTGACGGGCCTGCGCGCGGCCATGACCCGCGTCATCAACAAGTACATCGAAGACAACGAACTGGCCAAGAAGGCCAAGGTCGACGTCAGCGGTGACGACATGCGCGAAGGCCTGGCCTGCGTGGTGTCGGTCAAGGTGCCGGAGCCCAAGTTCAGCAGCCAGACCAAGGACAAGCTGGTGTCGAGCGAAGTGCGCGCGCCGGTGGAAGACATCGTGGGCCGCCTGCTGACCGACTGGCTGCTCGAGAACCCGATCGACGCGAAGATCATCTGCGGCAAGATCGTGGAGGCTGCACGTGCCCGTGAAGCCGCGCGCAAGGCCCGCGAGATGACGCGCCGCAAGGGCGTGCTCGACGGCCTGGGCCTGCCCGGCAAGCTGGCCGACTGCCAGGAGAAAGACCCGTCGCTCTGCGAGATCTACATCGTGGAGGGTGACTCCGCCGGTGGCTCGGCCAAGCAGGGTCGCGACCGGAAGTTCCAGGCCATCCTGCCCTTGCTCGGCAAGATCCTGAACGACGAGAAGGCCCGCTACGATAAGCTGCTGACCAGCAACGAAATCCTCACGCTGATCACCGCGCTGGGCACCGGCATCGGGCCGGAGGACTTCAACGTCGCCAAGCTGCGCTACCACCGCATCATCATCATGACCGACGCGGACGTGGACGGCGCCCACATCCGCACGCTGCTGCTGACCTTCTTCTTCCGTCAGATGCCGGAACTGGTGGAGCGCGGCCACATCTACATCGCCCAGCCGCCGCTGTACAAGGTCAAGCACGGCAAGCAGGAGCAGTACCTGAAGGACGCGCACGCGCTGGACGAGTACCTGACCAAGGTGGCACTGGACGGCGCCGTGGTCGAGCCCGGCCAGGGCAAGCCGGCCATCACCGGCGAGGCGCTCAAGGAACTGGCCGATGCCTACGTGACGGCCAACAGCGTGGTCGAGCGTCTGGGCAACTGGATGGACATCGAGGCGCTGCGGGTCATTGCCAACGGCCTGACGCTGAACCTCGACACCCTGGAAGACGCCGAGAAGAGCGCCGCCGCCCTGAAGGCCGCGCTGCACAACGCCGAAGTGACGGCCGAGTTCGATGCCCGCAGCGACAAGCACATCCTGCGCATCAGCCGCATCTTCCACGGCAACACCAAGTACTCGATCATCACGCCGGATTTCGTGCACGGCGCGGACTACGAGGCTCTGGCCAAGGCCGGCACCACGTTCAAGGGCCTGCTGACGGACGAAGCCGTGGTGCGCCGCGGTGAAGGCGAGAAGGCCAAGGAAGCCAAGGTGGGCGATTTCCGCGCTGCCATGGCGTGGCTGATGCAGCAGGCCGAAAGCTCGGTGGGCCGCCAGCGCTACAAGGGCCTGGGCGAGATGAACCCCGAGCAGCTGTGGGAAACGACGATGGACCCGAACGTGCGCCGCCTGCTGCGCGTGCAGATCGAGGATGCCATCGAGGCGGATCGCGTGTTCACCATGCTGATGGGCGACGAGGTCGAGCCGCGGCGCGACTTCATCGAGACGAACGCGTTGAGGGCAACGAACATCGACGCGTGATGCGTTGAGGAGAGTGAACCATGGCGGTACTCGACCTCACGGCCCTGCGCTCGGCGATCACCTCGCTGGACGATGGGCTGGCTGTGGTCAGTGATGCAGCCTGGTTCAATGGGCAAGATGCCAAGGTGCGCAATACCCTGGTTGCCGGCGTGATCCAGAACTTCGAGTTCGTCTACGAAATCAGCATGAAGATGCTGCGCCGACAACTGGAGCTCGAAGCCGACAGCCCGGTCGATATCGACCAGGCCAGCTTTCGGGAGTTGCTGCGCATCGCGGCGGAAAAGGGGCTCATTGACGATGTCGAAGCCTGGTTCGGCTTTCGACAGATGCGAAACATCACGGCCCACACCTATGATCACGCCAAGGCTCAGCAGGTGTATGCCGCCACGCAAGGTTTTCTGACGCACGCGCGTGACCTGCTGGCGCGTCTTGAAGCGCGCCATGGCTGATCAGCCTGAGGTGCCACGGGGGCTGAACGTCGAACCCCGCCACTGGAACATCATCCAGGCGATCCTGATGCAAGAGGTACCGGACCGGGAGGTTCGTGCTTTCGGGTCTCGGGTGAAGGCCTCGGCCAAGCCGCACTCCGATCTCGACCTGGTGGTGATGGGAGATGTCGCGCTCGACATTGCGACCCAGGCTCGGCTGAATGACGCGTTTGCCGAATCGGATCTGCCGTGGCGCGTGGATGTGGTTGATTGGGCGACCACGAGCGAGGCGTTCCGGGAATTGATCCAGCAGCACACAGTGGTGCTTCAGCAAGGGCGCTGAGGTTTCTTTCCCGTCGGGATGGGAACGGTTTTGTCACCTCATTCCGGCGGTCATGGGCTGTGCTTGCCGCTGGGTCGGCCGCGTTACCCTTCCCTGCGATCCTTCTGGCTGGTGCCGCCTCTGAACCCCGGCACCACCCCCACCAACTCCCTCGCCACCCCGATCGCCAGCCCCAGCTGCGCCCGCACCAGCTGCTGCAACGGCGCCTCGGGTGCCACATCGAACCCCGGCGCTTCCACCGTGCCCAGCTCGAACCGCCAGTCGTCAGCTTTCTGTGACCGCGTGGCCTCAATGGCCGTGGCCAGCCGCTTCAAGGCGTCCCGCAGCGCGGCCGCGGTCTCCAGCGTGGCCTGATCCAGGTCCTGCGCCCCGGGCTCGCCGCGGTGCGCACCCAGCGCCGAAAGGTAGTTCAGCAATGTGTGCGAGCGCACCAGAAAGCGCCCGCAGGCATCCGTGTTCAGGCGCACGCCGGCCGGCTCCTTCAGCATGGCCGCCAGCGAGTTCGACAGCGCCGCATCGGCCTTGTGCATGTTGCGGCGGGCTGTGCGGTAGGCCAGGTGGTCCTGCTTGCCGGCCTGATACTGGCGCAGCACCTCGTCCAGATACCGCGCCTGCGTGCGCAGCGTGGCTGCGGCCAGACCATGCCATTGCCGCGCCTGCCAGGTAGGCAGCACCAGCCAGGCCGCGAGCGCGGCGATGGTGCCGCCGGCCACGGTGTCCAGCAGCCGGTTGGCCATCACACCCTCTGTCATACCCAGCTGGTGGAAGGCCAGCAGCAGCAAGGTGGTGATGGCGGCCGTGCCCACGGTGTAATGCGTGCGGCGTGCGCCCAGAAACACGGCGCCGCTGACAGCAATCAACACACTGCCGGCCAGGTCACCGGGGAACAAGCGGGTCAGCGCCCAACCCAGTGCCAGGCCGATCAGCGTGCCGCTCAGGCGCTGGCTCAGGCGCTTGAGGGTGGCCGCGTAATGCGGCTGGCTGACGAAGGTGATGGTCAGCACGATCCAGTAGCCGTGCTGGTCGTTCGTGAGGGTCATCAGCCCGAAGCCCGCGAGCAGGGCCACAGCCAGGCGCACGGCATGCCGGAACAAGGGGGAGGCCACACGGGCCTGGGTCTTCACGCGGTGCCAGGCTTCCTTCAGCGTCGTGGGGTGGCTGTTGACCAGCGTGCGCTCGGTGGCGAGGGGGGCCGGGTCCTGCACCCGTGCCAGCACGGCAGCCTGCTCGGTGAGGTTGGCACCCAGCGCCTGCAGGGCCTGCAAGGCACGTCCAGGCGGCATGGTCTGCCGGGCCACCGCCATGGCACCCTGCATGTCTTCGATGGCGCGCGTGGTGGCGCCCTGGTGCTTCGGTGGTTGCCGCCGGGCGATGGCTGCCGACAGCTTCAGGCACTGCTCGCCCTGCAACGCCAGCACGCGTTGGCATCGGTACAGCGCGTCCGAGCGAAAGAAGGCGTCGGACAGGGTCCCGTAGTTTTCGTGCGAGGACGAGGTGCGTTCGTGGATGTCCTGCGCCGACAGGTACTGGTGCAGCGCCTGCTGCAGCCAGCCCGGCGGCGTGCGCCGGCCCAGTCGGCAGAACAGGGCTTCCTTGGTCGTGTGCAACGCGTCCACCACCAGGCCGTTGTACAGCGCCAGGGCCATGCGTCGCTGCTCGATGTCCACATCGTGGATGGGCTCGAGCAGCTTGGACTTGAGTTTCAGGTACTCGCCCAGCAGCGCGTACAGCTGCGCCAGCCGGTGCCGCACGGGCGGCCGCGCCACCGCGCCAGCCCAGATCACCGACACCAGCCCATACCAGGCCACCCCGCCGAACAGATAGGGCGTGAGCTGGCGCGCGGCCATGCGGCTGGATTGCATGGACAGCGCCACGTAGCTGAAGAACACCAGCGAGGCAAAGGCGATGGCGCGGTAGCGTTCCCCCACGGCGCCGGCCATGGTGAGCACGAAGGCACTCACGGCCAGGGCGCAGGCCAGCAGCGCAGGCCAAGGCTGGGTGAGGCTGACCAGCCCGGCGATCAACGCGAACACCGCCATGGCGATGACCTGGGTGCGCAGACGGCCGCGCCAGTTGTCGTCGGTTTCCGTCAGGGCGCTGGCCACGACGCCCAGCAGCACCGGCATCACCTGCCACGACCAGTCTCGCTGCCAGCCCACCAGCAGCACCACGCTGAGCGCGAGCATGGCCCGCACGCCGTGCATCACGCCTTCATGTTGGCGGGCTTGTTTCCAGAGTTGGTTCCAGTCGGAGGTGAGGTGTTCGAGGCGCACGGATGAATCCTGCCACACGCGCTTTCTTGATCAAACTCAATGAATGATAATGGTTCTCATTTCAGAATTCAGCGTGCCGCGCAATTGCTGCTTTGCCACGCCGTGGGGCGGGTGTGCAGGCACCTCATCACAGGGAGTTTCGATGCGTCGTTTCATACACAAGGCCGCCTGCGCAGGCGCACTGCTGGCCACCATGGGTTCGCTGCATGCCGGTGAAGGCACGTTTGGCTGGCTGTACACCCTCGACCTGCAGCCCAAGGGCACGTGGGAATTCGAACAACGCCTGCAGTACAACCGCGGCCAGGCCGGTGGCACCTACGACTTCTGGCAGGCGCGCACCGAGGTCGAGTACGGGGTCAATGAAAACTTCCAGCTCGCTGGCTACCTCAACACCAGCTTCACCAACGCCTACCGCAACTACCCCGCCACGGACGAGTTCCCCAACGGGGAAACCGGCGGCTGGGGCGTGGCCTATCCTGGCGACGGCCATTACCGCAAGTGGCGGGTCGAGGGCGTGTCGCTCGAGGGCATCTACCGCCTCACCAACCCGGTGATCGACCCGGTGGGCGTGGGCCTGTATGGCGAGGTCACGCTGGGCACCGTCAAGGACGAGTTCGAAGCGCGCCTGCTGCTGCAGTCCAACTTCCTGGACGACAAGCTGGTGCTGGCCACCAACCTGGTGGCCGCAGTCGAAAAGATCAAGTTCGTCAACGGCGAGACCGGCCCCGAGAGCATGTTCGACGTGCTGTTCGGCGCCACCTACCGCTTTGCCAACAACTGGACGGCGGGCATGGAGGCCCGCTATCACAACGACTACTACGGCTACCGCTACCAGACGCACACGCAGCGTGCCTGGTTCGTCGGCCCGAACGTGCATTACGCCGAGAAGGACTGGTGGGTGACGGCCGCGTGGCGCTATCAGCCGACCGGCGGGAAATGCTGGGCGCCCAATGACGGCGAGTGCTCGGGCCGCCGCGTGTGGGACAGCCACACCCGCAACGAGTTCATCGTCAAGTTCGGCATGCCCTTCTGAGGAGAACCGCCATGCAATGGAAACCGGCTGCCACCCTGGCGCTGATCCCCGTGGCGGCGATCATCGCGCCGGCCATCGCCCACGCCAAGATCTACGTCAGTGTCGAGGACACGCAGAAGCGCCTCTTTCCCGGCGAGAAGCTGGTGCAGACGCCTGTGGCGCTGACCGAAGCCCAGCGCGAACGCATGCGCGAGCTCTCGTCGGTGCGCGAGCCCTTCCGCGGTGAGCGCGTATGGCGCACGGCCAAGGGCGACTGGTTCATCGTCGATGAGGTGGTGGGCAAGCACGAGATGGTGAAGTACGCGCTGGCCATCCATGCCGATGGCACCATCAAGGGCATCGAGATCATGGAGTACGTCGAGTCCTACGGCTACGAAGTGGGCGAGGTCAGCTGGCGCAACCAGTTCGTCGGCAAGACCGGCGCGTCGACCCTGAAGCTCAACAAGGACATCCAGAACATCTCGGGCGCAACACTGTCGTGCAAGCACCTGACCGATGGCGTCAAGCGCCTGATGGTCATGCACGATCTGGTGCTCAAGGGCCTGAAGTGAAGGGTTTGATGTGAAAGCCTGCCGGCCTCATCTCGGCACCTATGTCGAGATCCGGCTCGCCGATCCGGGGCCGGAGCACGCCTTGTCGGCCGCGCTGTCCCAGGCCTTTGCGCGCATCGAACAGGTCCACCGCCTGATGTCGGTGTTCGATGTCACCTCCGACGTTGGCCGCCTCAACCGCATGCGGCCCGGTGACACGTTTGCGGTGCACCCGTGGACGCACGAGGTGCTGGCGCTGGCAAAGGAGATCCATGTCGCGTCGGGCGGGCTGTTCGACTGTGGCGTGGCCGCGCGCCTGGCCAGCTGGGGGCTGTTGCCGCTCGCAGCGGCGGAGGTGCCCGCTTCCTCGCTGGCCAGCCTGATCCTGACCCCCGACGGCGGTGTGCGTTGTGACGCGCCCGTGCAGATCGACCTGGGCGGCATCGCCAAAGGGTATGCGGTGGACCAGGCGGTCGCCGCTCTGCGCGAAGCCGGTGTGGCCGGCGGGGTGGTCAACGCGGGGGGCGATCTGCGCGTGTTCGGCGATGCGGAGGAAGACATCTGGCTGCGTGACCCGGCCGATCCCGCACACCTGCGCCATGCGGGCACCCTGCGCGACGGCGCCTGCGCCACGTCGGCCACCTATTACTCCCGCCGCACGCTCGAGGGCGAGGAGGTGTCGGCCCTGGTGGACCCGCGTACCGGGGCCGCGCTTCGCACCCGCAGCAGCTACACCGTCGTCGCGCCGAGTTGCGCCGTGGCCGATGCACTCACCAAGGTGCTGGCGCTGGCGGGCGAGCCCGGCCATCCCTGTCTGGCGGCCTACGGCGCCGAGTCCGTCGTGCTGTCACCTGAACCCTGTTCGCCATGAGCCATTCCAAACGCAGCCGCATCGGCTTGCTGCCCCGCTGGCAGCGCCTGTCTGCCCACCTGATCTTCACGGTGTGCGCCGTGTCCGGGCTGGGCTTTCTGCTGAAGCGCCAGGCGGGGCTGGACCTGGGTGAGGTGTCGGCCCACAGCCTGCTGGTCTGGCATGGCACGAGTTCGGCGCTGACGCTGGTGGTGCTCGGTTCAGTGCTGCCCGGCCATGTGCGGGGCGCCTGGAACGCCCGGCGCAACCGCGCCACCGGCGTGCTGATGCTGGCCGTGATGGTGGCGCTCATGGCGACAGGCCTGCTGCTGTACTACGGCAGCGAGGAGGCCCGCGACACCACGGTGCTCGTGCACTGGGCGGTCGGGCTGGCCGCCGTGGCGGCCTTTCCCCTGCACCTGGTGGTCGGGCGTCAGTACTTGGCGAAGTTGGCGTTGACCCGCTGATACAGGTAGTCCTCCGCCGTGATGGGCGGATGCGTGCCCTTCGGCCCCTGGATCACCACATCGCGGTTGGCCTGCGCGAAGAAGGCCACGCTGTACCGGGGGCCCTGGTATTCGTCGGGCCGGGGGTTGCGCACCCGGTGGAAGTTGGACGGCAGCACGTCGTCGCTCCAGCGCATCAGCATGTCGCCGATGTTGCACGTGATGACGCCGTCGGCGGGCTCCACCTCGGTCCACACCTGGCCATCGGCTTCCTTGCCGGGGCACACCTGCAGGCCGCCCTGCCCCGTTTGCTGGAACAGCAGGGTCAGGCAGTCGAAGTCGGTGTGGGCGCCGGCACGCCACAGGTCGAGCTTGTCCTTCAGCTCGGGCGCGATGGCGTAGTAGTGCAGCAGGCGCAGCGTGCTCTGGTAGGCCGGCACCGACGGGTCATGGGCCTGCGTGAAGAAGGTGCGCTCGAAGCCCAGCTTGTCGGCAAAGCAGGACAGCACCTGCATGGCCAGCGTCCAGCACTGCTGCTCGAAGCCCAGCATGGTCTGCTGAAAGCCCGGCAGCTCGGCCTCGGTCGGCCACAGGTCGGCCATGTGCGGCCTCGTGATCTGGTAGCTCTCTTTCTGATCCGGTGTGCCGGTGGAAGGACGCACCTGCGCGCGGCTTTCCCAGCCCGCGTTGCAGCCCTTCTTCAGCGGATACCGGGCCTTCACGGCATCGGGCAGCGCAAAGAAGCGCTCGGCCGTGCGGAAAGCCTGCTGGATGTCATCCAGCGCGATCCCGTGGTTCACCAGCTGGAAAAAGCCCACCTCGATGGCGGCCGCCCACAGCTGTTCGGTGATCTCCTCGCGCCGCGCTTCGAAGTCGCTCACGTCGATGCGGCGCACCTCGCGCGCCCGCGTCTCGCCCAGGCCGCCCATGCGGGCTTCCAGTTTCAGTTCATCGAGGGTGTAGTCATTGAATCGAGGGTCGTTCATTTCGGTACTCCAAGCCTGAAAGGCCGATCAAGGCCATGAAAGACGAGGGACGATGCCGACCGGTTCAACCCAGGCTCATGGTTTGAGCCCGTTGCTGCGCCGACAGGCATGCATCGCCTCTTGAAGGACACGGCCGGCACCTCACGGGCACCCGCCACTTCAAGAGCAATGACCTGCCGGCCCGGGCCCGCGAAAGAACGGGCACTGCGCGGCTGAACGCTTCTACTCTCGCGGCATGCCAAGCAGGTTCTGCGCCACCCGATGGGCGGGCCCCGTGCGCCGAAATGAGGCTGGGGCGCGCCACGCTGGTGCGTGCCGTGCTGGCACGCAGGCTGCTTCAAGGGCGGCAAGAGTAGAAGCGTTCAGCGCACAGCCCTTGGTGGCAGGCGCCCGGAAATTGCTCTCGCATCCTGGCTGGTGCGCTCTGGCTTCAAAGAGCCTGGCGCGCCGGTCGGTGTCGACGAACCCTCATCCCGGAGCCCCTCGCCATGCACCGTCGCCACGTGCTGTCGGCCCTTGCCGCCGCCGCTGCCCTGCCCCTCGCCAGCCTGCCCTCGCGCGTTCGCGCCCAACCGGGCAAGCCAATCCCGCTGCGCTTCACGCTCGACTTCCGCGTCACCGGGCAGACCGCCCCCTTCTTCCTCGCCCTGAGTCAGGGCTACTACCGCGAGGAAGGGCTGGACGTCACCATCGACGCCGGTGCGGGCTCGGTGGCGTCCATCACCCGCATTGCGAGTGGCGCCTACGACCTGGGCTTGGGCGACATCAGCGCCCTGATCGAATTCCAGTCGCGCAACGGCGATGCCGTCAAGGCCGTCTACCAGTACTACAACCGGGCGCCGTTCGCCATCATCGGCCGCAAGGACCGCGGCATCACGGCCGACTTCCAGAGCCTCAAGGGCAAGCGCGTGGCCGCCGCCGCGGTCGAGTCCACCCGCCGCCTGTGGCCCATGGTGGAGCGCAAGCTCAAGCTGGGTACAGGCCACTTCGACTGGGTGACCACCGACTTCTCGGTGCGTGACAACGTCATGGTGCGCGGCGATGTGGACGCGGCCACCTACTTCCACGACTCGGCCATCTCGCTGTTCGCCCGCATGCCGCAGGCCGAGCTGCAGGTGCTGCCCTATGCCAGTGCGGGGCTCGACCTGTACGGCAACGCCATCCTGGCCAGCCGCAAGCTGCTGGCTGAGCAACCCGATGCGGTGCGCGGCTTCCTGCGCGCCACCCACCGTGCCTTGAAGGAGACGCTGGCCAACCCCGAGCCGGCGCTGGCGGCCATCAAGGCACGCGAGCCCATCCTCGATCTGGCGGTCGAGCGCCAGCGCTGGGCCATCACCCGGCAGTACGTGGCCGGCGCCGAAACCCGCACGGAAGGACTGGGTGGCATCCACATGGCCCATGTCGGCCGCCAGATCGCCGGGGTCACCGAGGCCTTCGGTCTGAGCCAGGCGCCCACGGGGGCCCAGCTCTACGATCTGGGTAAGCTCCCACCCCTGTCCGAGCGGCTGGTGAAGGTGTGAACGACGGGCCTGCGTGGTAGGCTTTTCGACCATGCTGTTGCCCAACAAGACACCCTCTCACACCTGGCGCTTCTTCCGCGCCGGCGGCTTCGATCAGGTCCGCCTCGACACCGGCGCCGACCTGTTGAACCTGGCCCGACTCGACCAGAAACTGTGGGTGGCGCTGTCGTGCCCGACACAGGGCGTGGAGTTCGATCCGCGCACGCTGGCGCTGATCGACACCGATGGCGACGGCCATGTGCGCGCACCCGAGCTGATCGCCGCGATCGACTGGGCCGCCACGCGCCTGAAATCGGCCGACACGCTGATCCAGGGCGGTGCGCTGGCGCTGGCCGACATCGACGACAGCCACGATGACGGCCGCAAGCTGCTGGCGTCTGCCCGCGGCATCCTGGCCAGCCTGGGCAAGGCCGATGCCCCTGCCCTGACGGTGGAGGACTGCGCCGATGTGGCCCGTATCTACGGGGGCATGGCCTTCAACGGCGATGGCGTGGTGACCGCAGCCGGCCAGGATGAGGCGTTGGCCTCTGCCATCGGCACCATCGTGGCGCAGCTTGGCGGCCAGCCCGACCGCAGCGGCGAGGCCGGTGTCAACCGCGACACCGTCACCCGCTTCTTCGACGAGGCCCGTGCGCTGGTGGCCTGGCGCGCGCAAGGTGCCCAGGCCGATCTGCTGCCCCTCGGGGCCGACACCGAGTCTGCGCACGCTGCACTGCAGGCCGTGCGCGCCAAGGTGGACGACTTCTTCACCCGCTGCCGCCTGGCCGCGTTCGACCCCCGCGCCGGTGGGCTGCTCAACGGCAGCGAAGACGACCTCAAGCGCATCGGCGCACAGGTGCTGGCCGGTGCCGGCGACGCCGATCTGGCCACGCTGCCGCTGGCCTATGTGCAAAGCGGTGCGGCCCTGTCGCTGACCACCGGGCTGAATCCGGCCTGGGCCGATGCGGTGGCCGCATTGCGTGACCAGATCGTGATCCCGCTGCTGGGCGCCCGCACCGAACTGACCGAAGCCGACTGGGCGCAGGTCAAGGCCCGCTTTGCCGCCCGCGATGCCTGGCTGGCCGCCAAACCGGCCACGGTGCTGGAGGCCATCGACGCCGACACCCTGTCCGCCCTGGTGGCTGGCGACGCCCATGCCCGCCTGAGCGCGCTGCTGGACCAGGACGAGGCCGCCGCCGAACAGGCTGCGCTGATCGCCGATGTCGAGCGTCTGGTGCGCTATGTGCGCGACCTGGCCCGCCTGGCCAACAACTTCGTTTCGTTCACCGATTTCTACACGCGTCGTGACAAGGCCAGCTTCCAGGCCGGCACGCTTTACATCGACGGCCGCAGCTGCGACCTGTGCGTGAAGGTGCTGGATCCGGCGCGCCACGCGACGCTGGCCACGCTGTCCGGCGTGTACCTGCTGTACGCGGACTGCACCCGGGCCGGCCAGAAGCTCACCATCGCTGCGGCCGTCACTGCGGGCGATTCGGACCAGCTCATGGTGGGCCGAAACGGCGTGTTCTACGACCGCGAGGGCCGCGACTGGGATGCCACCATCACCAAGATCGTCGACCATCCCATCAGCATCCGCCAGGCCTTCTGGTCGCCATACAAGAAGGCCGTGCGCCTGATGGCCGAGCAGGCCCAGAAGTTCGCGGCCGCCAAGGCCAAGGCGGCCGATGACCTGGCCACGCAGTCCGTCACCAAAGCCGGTGACAAGGTCACCACGGTGCCCGCCGCGGCGCCCACGCCGAACCAGCCCCCGGCGGCCTTCGATGTGGCCAAGTTCGCCGGCATCTTCGCGGCCGTGGGCCTGGCGGTGGGCGCCATCGGCACGGCGCTCGCGTCGGCGGTGACGGGCTTCCTCGGTCTCAAGGCCTGGCAGATGCCCCTGGCGCTGTTCGGCCTGATGCTGCTGATTTCGGGCCCGGCCATGGCCATGGCTTACTTCAAGCTGCGCAACCGCAACCTCGGTCCCATCCTGGATGCCAATGGCTGGGCCATCAACACCCGCGCGCGCATCAACATCGCGTTCGGCACGGCGCTGACGCAGACGGCCCGGCTGCCGGAAGGCGCCGACCGCGCGCTGGTCGACCCGTATGCCGACAAGAAGACCCGCTGGCCGTGGATCGTGCTGGCCGTGCTGGTGCTTGCCTGGGTCACGGCCTATGTGGTC
>JAJUHM010000051.1 GCA_029279925.1 Aquabacterium olei | reverse complement strand
CGGGATAGTCCGAAACCACCAGCATATCACGGATGGCAAGGCTGTTGCCGCCATCGCCGGCCTTGGTGTCCTTGGCGGCGGCGGTGGTGATGCCGATCTGCCCCATTTCACTGAGCAGAGGTTTGGCCAGCTTGCCGGCTTCTTCGGAATTGATGTAATACAGGGTGATGGTATCCCGATCCAGACGGGTCTTGTCGGCCGAGGCCGTGGCCGAAGCCTCGTTGGCCGACTTGATCAGGAACTCGTTGGTCGAGCGGGTGATGGTGGTGACCTTGACGCCCCGGCCGAAGAAGCCAGCGCCGGTGTACATGCCGCCTTCGGTCGACAGCTCGACCTTCTGCCGCGAGTAGCCCGGGGTGTTGACGTTGCTGATGTTGTGCGCGGTCGTGTCCAGCATCGCCTGGTTGGCGAACATGGCCCGGGTGCTGAGCGCGAAGATGCCTGATCCCATGGTGCGTGCTCCTCAGTCGATCAGGTCACGGTGCGCTGCAGGCGCAGGGCGGTGTTGATCACGCGCGTCAGTTTGTCTGCGTAGGCCGGATCGGTGGCGTAGCCCGCTTTCTGCAGGCCGCGGGCGTATCCCTGTGCCGTGTCGGCCTGGGCCACTGTCTGACTGTAGCGCGGGCTCTGCGTCAGCAGCCTTGCATGGTCCTTGAAGGCCTCCTCGTACGAGTCATACGCACGGAACTTGGCCGTCACCTTGCGTGCCACACCGCCGATGTACTCGGTCGTGGTCACTTCGGCCACCTTGCCCTTCCACGCAGACGTGGCCTTGATGCCGAACAGGTTGTGGGAGGGTTGGCCGTCTGCCGTCTTGATCTCGCGCTTGCCCCAGCCCGACTCGAGCGCGGCCTGACCCAGGATGTTGCCGGCCGGGATGCCGGTGGCCTCTTCGGCTGCACGCGCGGCGGCCTGGTGCTTGCGCACGAACTGCTCGGAGGCACTGAGGGCTCGGCCATTGGCGGCCACCGGGCGGCCCTGGGCGTCCACGCGGCTGCGGTCCGTGTTGAGCCGGGCGTCGAGCGCCTGGTTCGGCGTGGCGCTGCCCAGCATGCGTGCAGACGGGTTGGCGGCTGCCGCCGGCTGGTCCGACCGGATGCCCATCTGGCGCTCCAGCTGACGCGCAATCATGTCGCTCAGCCCACCGGGCAGCCCGGTCATCTGGGTGGCGAACTGCTGGTCGAGCATGCTGGCGCCCATCTCGGTGCCGCTGTTGTCCAGCATGCCCGAGCTCATGGTCGTGGCGCGCATGCTCTTCATCAGCTCCTGCATGAACAGGCCTTCGAGCTGTTTGGCCGTGTCGCGAATGGCAAGGCGCGGGTCCTGGCCCGCCGTGGCCTTGAGCTGGTCCAGCGAGCGCAGATCGGTGGACAAGCCACCTGGGCGGGGCGTGAGGGCCATCAGATCACCTCCAGTTCAGCCTGCAGCGCGCCGGCCGCCTTCATCGCCTGAAGAATGGCCAGCAGGTCCTGCGGATTGGCGCCCAGGGTGTTGAGCGCCTTGACCACATCCGTCAGCTTGGTGCCGGCGGGCATCTGGATCAGCGCGCCCGGGGCCTGGTTGATGGCGATGTCGGCCTTCTCGCTGACGACGGTCTGGCCCTGTGACAACGGGTTGGGCTGGCTGATCACGGGCGTGGAGCTGATCGTGACGGACAGGTTGCCGTGTGCCACGGCACAGGGGCCGAGGGTGACGTTCTGGTTCAGCACGACGGAGCCCGTCCGCGCGTTGATCACGATGCGGGCCGCGGGCGTGGCCTGGGTGATGGTGAGGTTTTCGAGATCGGCCATGAAGGCCACGCGCTCGCCCGGCGCCTGCGGCAGCTTGACGGCGACGGTGCGACCGTTGATGGCCTCCGCCGTGCCATCGCCCTTGGCCTGGTTGATGGCCTTGGCCACCTCGCGTGCGGTGTTGAAGTCGTCGGCGCGCAGGTCGTACTGGATGGTGCTGCTCTGGAGCCAGGGCGTCGGGACCGCGCGCTCGACGGTGGCCCCGTCGGGGATGCGGCCGGCGCTGAGGTGGTTGATCTGCACCTTGGAGCCGCCTTGCGAAGCGCCGGCGCCGCCGACGATCAGGTTGCCCTGTGCCAGCGCGTAGATCTGGCCGTCGGCGCCTTTCAGCGGGGTGGCGATGAGCGTGCCGCCCCGCAGCGACTTGGCATTGCCGATCGACGACACATTCACGTCCAGCGGCTGGCCGGGCTGCGCGAAGGCGGGCAGGGAGGCTGTCACCAGCACGGCGGCCACGTTCTTGAGCTGCATGGCTGCACCAGGCGGCACCGTGATGCCCATCTGCTGCAGCATCGCGTTCATGCTCTGGCCGGTGAAGGGGGTTTGAGCCGTCTGGTCACCGGTGCCGTCGAGGCCGACCACCAGGCCATAGCCCATCAGCTGGTTGCTGCGCACGCCCTGAACCGCCGCGATCTCCTTGAGGCGGACCGATGCGGCTTCGGCGGGCATGGCGCTGGCCAACAGGGCGGCCAGGCAGGCCGGTGCGATCAGGAGCTTGATCAGGCGGGAGGTGGTGCGCATGGAGCCGAATCCTTCTGGGGGTCGGCTCCATTTTCGGAAGCTTTAGAACGGCGAAATGCTCAAAAAGACGCGCGACAGCCAGCCTATTCCCTGGGCTTCCTGCTGGGATCCCTGTCCCCGCTGCTCGACGCGGACATTGGCCACCTTCTGCGAGCTGACGCTGTTGTCCCGCTGGATGGCCATGGGGTCGATCTGGCCCGAGAAACGCAGCACGTCGACGTTGGCGCCGATGCCGATCTGCTTCTCGGCCGAGACGACCAGGTGTCCGTTGGGCAGCACCTCCACCACGGTGGCCGTGATCGTGCCCTCGAACTGGTTGTCGGCCTTGGCCGAGCCCTTGCCATTGAAGGTGTTGTTGCTGTTGCCGGCGGCTTCCAGCTTGGCCAGCGCAGACGCCCCGATCAGCGGAACGGCCGTGATGCCGCTGGAGACCTTGCCGTCCTTCTGGATGGTCGTGGTCTTTTCCTGGTTGGCCTTGAGCTGCTCGTTGATCACGATGGTGATGATGTCGCCCACCATGCGTGCGCGGTGCGTTTCGTACAGCGGCCGGTAGCCTGCGCTCTGGAAGATCGAGCCCGTGTTGGCCACCGGCTGGGCCACCGGGGCGGGGCGAACCTGCGTGGGCTCGACCACCTCGACCTTGGGGTTGAGGGTCACGCAGCCCGACAGGGTCAGCGCGCACAGGGCGGCGATAAGGCGCAGTTTCATCACAGCTGTCCCAGCTTCTGCAGCATCTGATCCGAGGTCTGGATGGCCTTGGAGTTCAGTTCGTAGGCGCGCTGGGTCTGGATCATCTGCACCAGCTCCTGCACGACGTTGACGTTGGAGGTCTCGACGAAGCCTTGAGACAGCGAGCCCAGGCTGCCGGACTGCGGGTTGCCCGACTGTGGGGGGCCGGAGGCGACCGATTCCACGTAGGTGTTCTGGCCGATGGGATCGAGCCCCGGCGCGTTGACGAAGTTCGAGATCTGAAAGCGGCCGATCACCGCAGGCTCGGTTTCACCCGCCAGCTTCGCCGAAATGATGCCGTCGGCCGAGATCGTGATGCTGGTGGCTTCGGCCGGTACGGTGGCACCGTTCGTGTTCACCAGATAGCCGTTGTTCGTGACGATGCGGCCCTGGTTGTCCAGCTGGAAAGCGCCGTCGCGGGTGTAGCCGATGCGGCCGTCCGGTAGCGTGATCTCGAAGAAGCCCTTGCCGTTGATGGCCACATCGAGGTTGCCGCTGGTCTGCTGCAGGCTGCCCTGGGTGAACTGGCGCGAGGTGGCCACCGGTCGGACGCCCAGGCCGACCTGCAGCCCGGTGGGCAGGGTGCTCTGCTCGGAACTGTTGGCGCCGCTTTGCCGCAGCGTCTGGTACATCAGGTCTTCGAACACGGCGTGCGACTGCTTGTAGCCGTTCGTGCCGCTGTTGGCCAGGTTGTTCGAGATGTGGTCCAGCTGGGTCTGCTGGGCTTCCATGCCGGATTTCGAGATCCACAGGGAACGCATCATGGCCAGTCTCCTTCAGGGTTCAGGTCGAAGCTCAGGAGCTCGACAGCAATTGGGCAGCCACCTTCTCGTCCTGCTCGGCGGTCTGCATCATCTTCATCTGCGCTTCGAACTGGCGAGCCGCCGCGATCATCGACACCATGGTCTCGATCGGGCTGACGTTCGAGCCTTCCAGCGCGCCGCTCTGCAGCCGCGCCACATCGCTCAAGGGCAGGGGGTCCCCACTGGCAGCGCGGAACAGTCCGTCGTCGCCTCGCTTGAGCTTTTCTTCCGGGATGACCATCTTGATCCGGCCCGCCTGGTTGATCTGGCCGTTCGCCTGCTTGGCGCTGACCGTGCCATCGGGCGCGATCGTCACCTCGGTCTCCGGCGGCACCGTGATCGGACCGCCATCGCCCATGACCGGCAGGCCGCCCGGCGTGACCAGGGTGCCGTCGGGCAGCACCTCCATCGTGCCAGCCCGGGTGTAGGCCTCGGTGCCATCCAGGGCCTGCACAGTCAGCCAGGCCTTGCCCTGCATGGCCACGTCCAGCGGTCGGCCCGTCACCGTGACCGGACCGGCTGCGTCGTCGTAGCCAACGGTGGTTTCCAGCGAGTAGACGCGGGTGGTGGCGCCGTCGCCGCGCACCGGCACGGCACGGATGGCCTGCAACTCGGCCCGGAAGCCGGTCGTGCTCACGTTCGCCAGGTTGTTCGACAGCACGTCCTGGCGCTGCATGTTCATCTTGGCGCCGGCCATGCTGAGGTAGATCATGCGGTCCATCAGCAGCTCCTTGCGGTCAGATCAAAGGCGGGGCAGCTCATCAGCGGATGTTCACCAGCGTCTGCAGCACCTGGTCTTCCGTCTTGATGGTCTGCGCGTTCGCCTGGTAGCTGCGCTGCGCCACGATCATGTTGACCAGCTCGCCGGTCAGGTCGACGTTCGACTCTTCCAGCGCGCCGCCCTGCAGCAGGCCCAGGCGACCTGCGCCGGGAGTGCCGTACTGAGCGGGGCCTGAGGCCGCCGTCTGACCCCATTCGTTGCCCCCCTTGGGCTCGAGACCCTGCGGGTTGTTGAAGCGCGCCAGGCCGATCTGGGCCTCGGTCACCGTCTGGCCGTTGGTGTAGCGCACCAGGATGGCACCGGACGAGTCGATGTTGAAGCTCGAGAAGTCGCCGCGCGGATAGCCGTCCTGCTGCAGCTCGTTGACGACCGACTTGCCTGCGAACTGGGTGGCCTTGCTGAAGTCGATCGTCGCATTGACGTCCGACAGCGTGCTGATGCCCACGTCCGCACCCGAGAACGGCGGCAACTGCACCATGCTCATTTGCGCCTTGGTCGTCAGCGACGTGCCGTTGTAGTCGACGATCCGGCTGGGCTTGCTGGTCGCAGGGTCGAACTCGATCTGGAACGCCGGGGTCGTGGCACCCGCCGGCAGGTACTTGCCGTTCACTGCGGTGTACACGTCCCAGCTGTCGTCGCCACTCTTGCGGTAGTAGTAGTCCACCGCCACACCCTGGCCAGAGCCGTCGTACAGCGTCTGCGTGGTGCTGAAGGTGTAGGAGCCGGTCAGCGGGGGGTAGATGGACGTGTCGTAGGCGTCGTCCGCCATTTCCGACGCATTCAGGTTGATGTCCATCGTGATGCGGCCGGTGGCCTTGGCGCTGCCGCCCGTCAGGGCCAGCTTGATCGGCTGGTCACCCTCGTCGAGCAGCTTGTGGCCCTGGTTGTTCACGATGAAGCCGTTGCTGTCGACCTTGAACTGGCCGTTGCGCGAGAACAGCCGTTCACCGGCCACATACAGCGAGCCATTGCCGCCCATGTCCCAGCGCTGCACCTTGAAGAAGCCATCGCCGTTTATGGCGATGTCCAGCGGGTTCTCGGTGGTGGTGATGTTGCCCTGCGTGAACTGCTGGGCCACCGAGGCAATCGTGGCACCAATGCCGATGTTGTTGCTGCCGCCGCCGTTGAGCGAGGCCGCATACATGTCGGCGAACTCTGCGCGGGCGGTCTTCGCGCCGTAGGTGTTGGCGTTGGCCACGTTGTTGCCGATGACCTGCAGACTCTTGCTGGACACATTGAGTCCGGAAAGTCCTTGCTGGAAGCCCATGTCTGTTCCTTTCGGGGGGTGACGGCCGCGCCGTTTACGAAATGGCCTTGACAGCGCTGTAAGCGACGCTGCCCTTGTTTTGCAGCTCGAGCTTGAGCGTGCCGTTCTGCGTGCTGACCGCGTTGACGTGGTCGAGCATCACGGCGGTGGAACCCACCGCGGTCTTGCCTGTCGTCGCCGTCACCTTGAAGGTCATGCCGTTGGTGTTGGTGCCTTCGGGCGCGGTCCAGGTAAAGCCCTGGCGGCCAGCCGGCATGCCGGTCTGCGTGACCGAGTCGACCACCTTGCCCGCCTTGTCCATGATGTCGATGCGCACATTGGCGGCAGCGGACGCCAGCTCGTAGCCGCCGACCGTAAGGCCGTTCTCGCCCGCCGCGAGGGCATTGCCTTCCAGCCAGACGTTGTGGCCCACCAGGCTGGCCCCTTGCAGCATCTGCATCTGCGTCAGGTTGGCGCCCAGACTGGTCATCGTGGTGTTCAGCTTCTCGACGCCTGTCACCGTCTGGATCTGGGCCATCTGGCTTGTCACCTGGGCGTTGTCCATGGGGTTGAGCGGATCCTGGTTCTGCATCTGCGTGACCAGCAACTTCAGGAAGCGATCGGACGCTTCGCTGGCTGTGGGCGTCTTGTTCGAGCTGCCGCTCGATGTCGTGGCCGCGCTGGCGCCGTTGATCTGGGAGGTGGTGCTCATGGTGTGCCTTTTTCTGCGTCAGCTGCCCTGACCCATCTGCAGGGTCTTCATCAGCAGGGTCTTCGTGGTGGTCATCACCTCGACGTTGTTCTGGTACGAGCGCGAGGCGGAGATCATGTTGACCATCTCTTCGACCGCGTTGACGTTGCTGTAAGTGACATAGCCCTCGGCGTCCGCTTGCGGATGGCGAGGGTCGTGCACACGGCGGCCCGGGCTGTTGTCTTCGGTGACGTTGGACACCGTGACGCCGGCCGCACCCACGCTGCCCATCTGCGTGGTGCTGAAGATCACATGGCGAGCCTTGTAGGACTGGCCGTCCGGGCCCGCCACCGTGTCGGCGTTGGCCAGGTTGGACGCGACGACGTTGAGCCGCTGTGCCTGCGCACTGACGGCGCTGCCTGATACGTTGAAGATGTTGAACATCGACATGGGGCGCTCCTGGAACTGCTTGAGGGCCTCACTGGCCGGTGATGGCGGTGTTGAGCGTGCGGACCGAGCCGTTGATGAAGCGCAACGTGGCCTCGTAACGCACGGTGTTGTCCGCAAAGCTGGCGCGTTCGCGGTCCATGTCCACCGAGTTGCTGTCGAGGTTGGTCTGGGATGCCGCGGCGTAGTTCATGTCGGGCTCGGTGCGGGCACCGGCAGGCCGGCCGTCGCGTTGCAGATGGCCTGACGGGGTGGTTGTCGACAACTGCAGCTTCGGCATGCCCGGGCTGCGCTCGGCCACCGAGCTCTGGCCCGTGGCATTGCGCAAGGCCGTGGCGAAGTCGAAGTCGCGCGCCACATAGCCAGGCGTGTCGGCATTGGCGATGTTGCTGGCGATCAGGCGCTGGCGCTCCGACCGCAGGGTCAGGGCCTGGGCCTGGAAATTCAGGGATTCGGTCAAGCGGTTCAACATCTTGGGGACCTCCGGCCTTTGGCGGGCCGGTGGATCCGGCATCCGCGCCCAGGCCTTGAGCTTGGTGCCGATGGTGCGGCGACCGCGGCCGGAACATGAGCCGGAATAAGGGGCGTTTCGGCCGCCATTTCGGGCCTCGGGCGAGCGGGGGCGTCCGTACAGTCCGGTTCACCATGTTCAGCCTGCTGTTGCCCTCCAAAACGCCGCACGCCGCGCCTCCGCACGGGGCGGCGGTGCGCAGCGCCGACGACGTCCCGTCGTGGTGGCGGGCACCGCTTGCCAGCTGGCTGTCTCGCCTTGCGCTGGCGGTGGCCTGGGCGTTGGCCCTCGTGTGCGTGGCGTGGGCACAGGCTCCGTCACCGGCGCCGCAGGCCGGCCTGCCGGCCGACGCGGCCCTGGCGCTGCGCGCCGAGGTCAGAGCCCTGTTGTCACATCAGAAGCTTCCGCAAGGCGCCGCGGGGGGCGATGCAGGCCCGCTTCGCAGCCTCTGGCGCGTCAGCTTCGAGCTCGGTGAACTCGATCCCCGCCTGCGTCTGGCCCCGTGCCAGCGCATCCAGGCCTACCTCCCGGCGGGTGCCCGCCTGTGGGGGCGCACCCGCGTCGGGCTGCGCTGTGAGCAGGGCCCCGTACGCTGGAACGTGTTCTGGCCGGTGACCGTGCGCGTATGGGGGCAGGCCGTCGTGGCCGCCGGACCTTTGCGCCCGGGCGAGCCACTGACCGCGGCCGACCTGCAACTCGCCGAGGTCGACCTGGCAGCCGAGTCTGCGGCCGCCGTGCTCCAGCCTGCCGCGCTCATCGGCCGCTCTGTCACGCGGGCCCTGGCAGCCGGCCACGCCATCCGGGTGGACGACGTCAGACCGAGGCGCTGGTTTGCGCTGGGTGACGTGGTCACGGTGAATGTGCTCGGCGAGGGCTTCAAGGTGCAGGCCGAGGGGCGCGCCATGGCACACGGCGATGAGGGTCAATGTGTGCGCATCCGTGCCGAAAACGGACGTACGGTGTGCGCGATGCCAGTGGGCGAAAGACTGGCCGAACTCCGGCTCTGAAACAATTGATTGCGTTTTGACCCCTTATTCATGGGGTTCGGAGCGCCAGACGGATTAAAGTCGGTCAATCTATCGTCGATAAGACGGGTGTGACCACTCGGTGAAAGCCGGGAAACAGGAGTACATCATGAAAATCGGCAACCCACTCGAAAAGGCGATTGGCGCCGGGGCCGCGCAGCGGACCGAGGGTGCCACCACCACCTCCACCCCCGGGAAGACGGCTTCCCTGGATGGCGGTGTGAGCGAAAGCGCCAAGGTGACACTGTCCTCGACGGCAACCGGGCTGATGAACACCGCCGACAACGGCGATTTCAATGCGGCCAAGGTGTCCGAGGTGAAGTCGGCCATCGACAACGGAACCTACAAGGTCAATCCGGAAGTCATCGCCGACAAGCTCATCAGCAACGCGCGCGACCTGCTGCAGGCGCGGGCCGCCTGAGTTCGCCATGGCGGTGCCGCAACCCGGCCTGATCCAGCCCCCCGCTGACGCCCTGGCGCAGCGGGTGTTGCTGCTTGAGCAGCAGCTAGACGTGCTCGACGCCGCCTTTGCCGGCGGAGAGCCGCCGGCCATCGAGGCGGCCAGTGAGGCGCTGCATCAGGCCCTCATGGAGGCCGCCCGTGTGGCCGGCCAGCCTGGCCAGGGGCCGCTGACGCCCGAACTCCGGGAACGGCTCGGCCGTGCCCGCGCTCGCGCAGCGTCGCAACTGGCACCCGTGCACCGCGCGGCACTGACTTTCGAACGCACCCTTCAGGTGCTGCTGCCGCGTGAGCAGGCAGACACCTATGGCGGCCTGGCCTCGGGGCCCGGCGCGCAGGCCATCAAAGCCTACCGCTGACCGCGCACCGGCAGGGCGTCCAGAGCATCGGGCGCCTGGCATCAGGCGTCCACTGCGCCTTCCACCACCATCTGCACGCGCTGTCGACCCTGGAACTCGTCCAGCGAGACCCGGTAGGCCAGCTGCGTCCGTGCAGGCAACGGCGCTGTGCGACCGAACCAGATCCCATCTCGCACCTGCCCCTGCACGCGCAGGCTGAGCTTGAGGTGCCGCTCGCCCACCAGACGCTGGTTGAGCACCTCGACGGTGTCGCTGAACACGGGGGCGTCGAAGCCCGGGCCCCACACCGCCGCGTCGAGCACCTGAACCGCGTCGGGTGTGAACCACTGCACCGTCAGCGGGCCATCGGTGCTCAGTTGGCGCTGCAGCAGGCTGGCATCCAGCCCCTCCGAGGCAATGCGGGTGAGCGCGGCCTGAAACACCGGGAAATCCGACTCGGCCACGGTGCAACCTGCCGCCATCGCGTGGCCGCCGAAACGCTTGAGCAGGCCCGGGTGTCGCTTGGCCACCAGATCCAGGGCATCACGCAGATGGAAGCCGGGAATGGAGCGGCCTGACCCTTTCAGAAACCCATCCTGTCCCCGCGCAAAGACAAAGGTGGGTCGGTGCAGGCGGTCTTTCAGCCGCGAGGCCACGATGCCGACCACCCCTTCGTGAAAATCCGGGTCGAACAAGGCGAGCGCAGCGGGCGGGTCGCCTTCTGGCATCACCTGTTCCAGCAGCAGCTCGGCCTGCTCGCGCATGCCCCCCTCGAGGTCGCGGCGTTCGCGGTTGATGGCATCGAGCTGGCGCGCGAGGGCGTCGGCACGGCCAGGGTCGTCGGTGTACAGGCACTCGATGCCCAAGCCCATCTCCGCCAGCCGCCCCGCGGCGTTGACGCGCGGCCCCAGCGAGAAACCGAAGTCCTGGCTCGTTGCGCGCGCCGGATCGCGGCCGGCGGCAGCGAAGAGCGCGGCCATGCCGGGCTGCATGCGGCCGGCCCGGATGCGCTTGAGTCCCAGTGACACCAGGCGCCGGTTGTTGTCGTCCAGCCGGCCCACGTCGGCGATCGTGCCGAGGGCCACCAGATCAAGCAGGTTGTCGATGCGGGGCTGGCTGCCCGCATCGAAGGCCCCGCGTTCGCGCAGCACGGCCCGCAAGGCCAGCAACACATAGAACATGACGCCCACGCCCACCAGGGCCTTGCTCGGAAAGGCGCAGGCCGGCTGGTTGGGGTTCACGATCACGTCGGCCTGTGGCAGGTTCACGCGGCCGTCGGCCTCCACCACAGGCAGATGGTGGTCGGTGATCAGCACCTTCATGCCCAGGGCATGGGCCAGGTCGACCGCCTCGTGGCTGGCCATCCCGTTGTCCACGGTGACCAGCACATCGGCCTGTCGGGCCTTGACGAGTTCGACGATCGGGGGCGTCAGGCCGTAGCCGTGAAGGGCGCGGTCAGGCACGACATAGCTCAGCTGCTCGGCCCTCGCCCCGAGCATGCGCAGGCCCCGCAGCGCCGTCGCGCAGGCCGTGGCGCCATCGCAGTCGTAATCGGCGACGATGCAGATCCGCTGGCCGCCCGCGATGGCGTCGGCCAGCAGAACGGCGGCGTCCCGGGTTCCGTGCAGCGCGTCGGGGGGCAGCAGGCGGGCCGGGCTGTCGTCCAGTTCCTCGGCCTGGCGCACGCCCCGGGCGGCGAACAGGCGGGCCAACAGGGGGTGGATGCCGGCCTGCTCCAGCGCCCAGGCGGCGCGGGGCGGTATGTCGCGTTCAATCAACTGCATGGGGCGGGGCTCAGAGGGCGGTCAGCCAGGCGGAGGGGCGGGGGGCGGTGACACCACGCCACCGTTGCCACCAGCGACCGAGCTGGCTGCGCGGCGCGCTGGCGGTCAGGGTGACGGCGCTGCGTTCGCCGCACAGCGTCAGCTTGATCGGGCTCCCAGCATCGAGCAGGGCACAGGCTGGCGCCAGCACCGTGGCATCGACGTGCTGCCAGGCCGCCAGCCACGCCGTCATGTCGTCGGCCAGCAAGGGCGCGCGCAGGCTGTCAACCAGCGTCACGCTGGAGGGCAGGGTGGTGCCGAGCCCGGGCAGGCCGCAGCCGCTCAGCCAGAACGAGTTGATCGTCGGCAGCCCGGCCGCCTCGCGCCGGTCGTTGACGGCGTGCTGGTACAGCACCATTTGCACCTCGCTCTGCAGCCGTCGCAGCACGCGTGCCTGCGGATGATCGGTCATCCACACGTCGGGGTTGCGACCGATCACGCGGTCGAGTGAGGCCGTGGGCAGGCCGGCCAGCGAGGGATGCGAGGCGTACCAGCGGCTCGGCGCGCCCCACAGCAGCGTCCAGCCATCGCTTTCGAACAGCTCGCGCACGGCGTCAAACGCCTCGCGGGAGTCGGACTCGGTCAGCGCCATGCGCTCCGGGTCCAGCAGGGTCATGTGGTCGCGCCCCATGAGCCAGTGGCAGGGGGTGAGCAGGCCCCAGGGCTGGTCGGGCGTCAGGACCACGTCATCGTGATGGGCCCACCAGGCGGCCCAGGGCAGGGCGCCGTCGGCAAGGGCGTCGTCCATGTCGGCCCAGCCCAGCAGATCGGCGAGCACGCGTTCATGGGGCATCGAGAGCGCGTATTCGTCCGCGTGCAGTCCACCGGTCTCCTGCAGCCGCCCCATCAGCTCGGCCCAGTGAGGCAGTGCGGCGGCGGCATCGAGGCTGGGGAGCGCGTGGGCGAAGGGCTCGGACAGGCTGGCCGCAAACGGCACGATCCAGTGCCGCGGCGGGTTTTCTTTCACATCGGGGGCGAGCATGGGGGGGATTATCGAATGAGTACACTCCCCCCACCATGAATCTGCCTTACGAATGGCGTGTTGGCTGGCGTTACACCCGGGCCAGCCGGGCCACCCGCCGCAACGGCTTCATTTCCTTCATCTCCGGTGTGTCCGTGCTCGGCATTGCGCTGGGGGTGGCAGCCCTCATCATCGTGCTGTCCGTGATGAACGGCTTCCAGAAGGAAGTGCGCGACCGGATGTTGTCCGTGATCGCACATGTGGAGTTGTATGACGCCCATGGCGGCGCCCTGGTCGAGTGGAAGCTGCTGGCCAATGCCGCGCGCCGCCATCCCGCCGTGGCCGGCGCAGCCCCCTTCGTGCCGGCGCAGGCCCTGATCGCCCGGGGAGACGACATGCGCGGTGCCATGGTGCGCGGCATCGTCCCCGCCGAAGAGGCGCAGGTCACGCCGCTGGCCGCCAGCATGAAGCCGGTGTTCGGGCGGCTCGTGCCCGGAGGCTGGGGCGTGGTGATCGGGGTGGAACTGGCGCGCAGCCTCGGCCTACGCGAAGGCGATGTGATCACCCTGGTCGCGCCGAGCGGGCAGGTCACGCCGGCCGGCGTCGTGCCCCGACTCAAGCAGGTCACGGTGGTGGGTCTGTTCAATGCCGGGCACTTCGAATACGACAGCGGCCTGGTGCTCATGCATGCGGAGGACGCCGCGCGCCTGTTTCGCACGGGGGGCGTCACCGGGGTGCAGTTGCGCCTGAAGGATGCCCAGGCGGCCCGTCAGGTGGGGGCGGAGTTGCAGAACCTGTTGGGGGATGGCGTCATCGTGCGTGACTGGACGCACACCAACCGCAACTGGTTCGATGCGGTGCAGGTGGAAAAGCGCATGATGTTCATCATCCTGACGCTGATCGTGGCGGTGGCCGCGTTCAACCTGGTGTCCACCCTTGTCATGACCGTGACCGACAAACGCGCCGACATCGCCATCCTGCGCACGCTGGGCGCCAGTCCCCGCTCGATCATGGCCATCTTCATGGTCCAGGGCGCGCTGTCGGGGTTCCTGGGCACGCTCGGTGGCCTGGGGCTGGGCTTGTCGGTCGCCTTCAACATCGACGTGATTGTGCCGGCCATCGAGCGCCTGCTGGGCGTCGATTTCCTGCCGGGCAGCATCTACCTGATCAGCCGCATGCCTTCCGACCCGCAGTCGTCCGACATCGTGCCCATCGCCCTGATTTCACTCGTTCTGTCCCTCGCCGCCACGCTGTACCCCAGCTGGCGCGCCAGTCGCGTGCAACCTGCGGAGGCCTTGCGCTATGAGTGAACTCATTCCTGCCGAACACCGTCCCCTCCACGTGCGCAAGGTGCATTCGCTGCGCACCTTCCGGTGGCTGGCCCACGGCTGGGCCGACCTGATGGACGCCCCCCTGGTCGGCCTGGCGCATGGCGCTTTCATGGGGCTGTTCGGCGGCTTGCTGCTGGCCGTGGCGTGGGACCAGTTCTGGGTGCTGGCCGGGGCGTTTTCGGGCTTTCTGCTGGTCGCGCCCATCCTGTCGACCGGGCTGTATGCCGTCAGCCGTGCGCTCGCCCGCGGCGAGCCGGCCGACTTCGGCACGGTCCAGCGCGTCTGGGCATCTCTGGACCGTCGCCTGGTCCAGTTCGGTAT
>JAJUHM010000050.1 GCA_029279925.1 Aquabacterium olei | reverse complement strand
GGTGCCGCCGGGCAGCAGCGCGTTCACGCGGATGCCGTGGGCGCCGAATTCGGCTGCCAGCGCCTGCGTCAGCCCGATCAGCCCCGACTTGCTGGCTGCATAGGCCGCCATGCCGGGAAAGCCGACCGTGTACCCGACAAAGGTGGACGTGAAGACGATCGAGCCGCGCCCGCGCTTCACCATGGCGGGGATCTGGTGCTTGGCGGCCAGGAAGGCGCTCGTCAGGTTGGTGGCCACGGTGTCTTGCCAGCCCGCCAGCGGCACCTCCGGCGTGGGGCCCATGGCACCCAGCGTGCCGGCGTTGTTGAAGGCGACGTCCAGCCCGCCAAAGCGGGTCTCGGCCAGGCCGACCAGCGCCCGGGCGTAAGCCTCGTCCTGCACGTTGCCGGCCAGCGCCACGGCCTGGCCGCCTCGCTGTTCGATCTCGTGCACCAGCTCGTCCAGCTCGGCCTGCCGCCGTGCCGCAACGACCACGCGGGCGCCCTCGCGGGCAAACGCGATCGCCGTGGCCCGGCCGATGCCTGAGCTCGCGCCCGTCACGATGGCCACCTGTTCTGCCAACATTCCCATGTCCTGCTCCTTGCGTTGTGTGGAGTGGCCATGCTCGCGAAGGGCGGGGCGGCTGGCACCCCGTTTCTTGCGCTGTGGCTGCCGTGCCATCCAGTCAGCGGCCACGGTGCTGAAAAGCCACATCGCTGCGGCCGTTTCAACAACAAAGTCGCGCAGCGTGGGGCGCAAAGGCCCGTTCGATCGGGGCAGGGCGGCCGGCCGCGGATGCCGGGCAGCACAATCCGGTCACACCAACAACAAGAGGCGTGTGACCGTGAACTGGAAGAAGCAAGGCATGTGGGTGGGGGCGGCGCTGCTCGTGGCGGCAGCGGGCGCGCAGGCGGGCGAGTTCGCTGTGAGCTGCCAGTACAAGAACGACAACCTGCAGAAGTGCGCGTCGGTGGTGTCGGATCTGGTGACGGACAAGTTCGTGGCCAAGTTTCCGGCCAACAGGTTCCAGATCTTCATCTACTCCAACATCATGGACTTCAGCAACGGCGGCTACTCGGCCTATGCCGTGGCGGGCGTGATCCCCAAGGGTTCGGGGCAGTTCCCGATCCGGCGCTTTGCCAACACCAGCATCAATGGCAGCGACAAGCGCTTCTCGGCGGTCGATCTGGCCAACACCGAGCTCGAGGTTTACCGTGCGGCCGTGAAGGCGCTGATGGACCAGTGCGAGATTTCGCCGACGTGTGACGTGTACGTGCCGCGCGACAGCAAGTAAGCTTGCGGCCTGTTCGTACTGCTTTCGAGAACAACATGAAGACGATGTTTGCTCTGTGCGCTGCCGTGGTGGTGCTCAATGGCTGCGCGGTGTACACGCCCAACGCTGCGGTGGTGGTCGATCCGCGTGGTGTGGTGGTGCCTGCAGGGCAGGGCCAGCACTGCCCGCCGGGGCAGGCCAAGAAGGGCAATTGCTGACCGGCCTCGGTCAGGCAGCGGCCAACAAAAAGGGCTCCCGCGGGAGCCCTTTTTCATGCGGCGAAGGCGGCCTCGTCAGGCCACCCGGCCGGTTTACATCACGGCCTTGATGGCAGCAGCCACGGCCTTGATGTTGCCGGTGTTCAGCGCGGCCACGCAGATGCGGCCCGAATCGACACCGTACACGCCGAATTCCGAACGCAGGCGCTGCATCTGGGCGGCGTTCAGGCCGGAATAGCTGAACATGCCCTTCTGACGGGTGATGTAGCTCAGGTCGCCCTGCACGCCAGCGGCGGTCAGTTCGTTGACCAGGGCGGTGCGCATCTGCTTGATGCGGTCGCGCATGCCGGCCAGCTCGTCTTCCCACATGGCGCGCAGCTCGGGCGTGCTCAGCACGGTGGCCACCACCTGGGCGCCGTGCGTCGGCGGGTTGGAGTAGTTGGTGCGGATCACGCGCTTGAGCTGGCTCAGCACGCGGGCCGACTCTTCGGCGGTTTCGCTCACGATGCTCAGGGCGCCCACGCGCTCGCCGTACAGCGAGAAGCTCTTCGAGAACGAGGTCGACACGAAGAAGCTCAGGCCGGCTTCCAGGAACTTCAGCACCACGGCGCCGTCTTCGGCGATGCCGTTGCCGAAGCCCTGGTAGGCCATGTCGAGGAAGGCGACCAGGCCCTGGGCCTTGACCACGTTGATGACTTCATCCCACTGGGCGTCGGTCAGGTCGTAGCCGGTCGGGTTGTGGCAGCAGGCGTGCAGCACGACGACGGTGCCGGCGGGCGAAGCCTTCAGCTTGGCCAGCATGCCGTCGAAGTTGATGCCGCGGTTGGCAGCGTCGTAGTAGGGGTAGACGTCGACCGGGAAGCCGGCCGATTCGAACAGGGCACGGTGGTTTTCCCAGCTCGGGTCCGAGATCAGGACCTGGGCGTTGGGGTTCAGGCGCTTGAGGAAGTCGGCGCCCAGCTTCAGGCCGCCCGTGCCGCCGATGGCCTGGGCCGTGGCGATGCGGCCGCCCTTGACGGCGGGGTGCTCGGCACCGAAGACCAGGCCTTGCACGGCCTTGTCGTAGGCGGCAATGCCGTCGATGGGCAGGTAGCCGCGCGGCTTCAGGGTCTCGGCCATCTGCTTTTCAGCGGCGGCCACGCACTTCAGCAGGGGCAGCTTGCCCTGGTCGTCCGTGTAGACGCCCACGCCCAGGTTCACCTTGTTGGGGTTGGGGTCGGCATTGAATTGTTCGTTGAGGCCCAGGATGGGGTCGCGGGGGGCCATTTCAACGGAAGCGAACAGCGAGGCCATGCAAGCAGTCTCCGGTCGGTTGCGGTAATCTGAAGGGTCTTGTCCCGAGGCTTGTGGCCACCTCTGCCACCAGAGGAATCGGGCAAACCCTTTATTTTATTCGCACTGTGGCCCCCATGTCAGAAACAAGTCAACGCCAAGCCCGCACGCAGGGTGCGGAATCCACGGCCCAGGGGGGCGATGGCGGGGCGGCAGGGCAGTTCGTGTCGTTTCCGGATTCGCCCTTCGAGCTATTCCAGCCCTATCCGCCGGCGGGTGACCAGCCCACGGCCATTGCGCAGCTGGTGGAGGGTGTGGAAGACGGCCTGAGCTACCAGACCCTGCTGGGCGTGACGGGCTCGGGCAAGACCTACACCATGGCCAACGTGATCGCCCGCGTGGGGCGGCCGGCCATCGTGTTCGCGCCCAACAAGACGCTGGCCGCGCAGCTGTATGCCGAGTTCCGCGAGTTCTTTCCCAAGAACGCGGTTGAGTACTTCGTCAGCTATTACGACTACTACCAGCCCGAAGCCTACGTGCCGCAGCGCGACCTCTTCATCGAGAAGGACAGCGCCATCAACGAGGCCATCGAGCAGATGCGGCTGAGCGCCACCAAGAGCATCCTCGAACGCCGCGATGTGGTGATCGTGGCCACCGTGTCGGCCATCTACGGCATCGGCAAGCCCGAGGACTACACGCAGATGCGGTTCATCGTGCGGGTGGGCGACAAGATGGACCAGCGCGACGTGATCGCCCAGCTGATCCGCATGCAGTACAAGCGCAACGACATGGACTTCACGCGCGGCACCTTCCGCGTGCGGGGCGACACCATCGACATCTTCCCGGCTGAACACAGCGAGCTGGCCCTGCGTGTGGAGCTGTTCGATGACGAGGTGGATTCGCTATCGCTGCTCGACCCGCTGACGGGCAAGATCCGCCAGAAGATCCCGCGCTTCGTGGTCTACCCCTCCAGCCATTACGTGACGCCGCGCGAGCAGGTGCTCAATGCCATCGAAGGCATCAAGCACGAGCTGAACGGGCGCGTGAAGGAGTTCGTGGCCGCCGGCAAGCTGGTGGAAGCTCAACGCCTGGAGCAGCGCACGCGCTTTGACCTCGAAATGTTGCAGGAGGTGGGCCACTGCAAGGGCATCGAGAACTACACGCGGCACCTGTCGGGCGCCAAGCCGGGTGATCCGCCGCCGACGCTGGTGGACTACATGCCCAGCGATACGTTGATGTTCCTGGACGAGAGCCACGTGATGATCGGCCAGCTGGGCGGCATGTACAACGGCGACCGGGCGCGCAAGACCACGCTGGTGGAGTACGGCTTCCGCCTGCCTTCGGCGCTCGACAACCGCCCGCTGAAGTTCGAGGAGTTCGAGCGCAAGATGCGGCAGGTGGTGTTCGTGTCGGCCACGCCGGGCGACTGGGAGAAGGCCCACACCGGCAATGTGGTGGAGCAGGTGGTGCGCCCCACCGGCCTGATCGACCCCATCGTCGAGGTGCGCCCGGCCACCCACCAGGTGGACGACGTGCTGCAGGAGATCCGCATCCGCGTCGAGAAGGACGAGCGCGTGCTGATCACGACGCTGACCAAGCGCATGGCGGAGCAGTTGACTGACTACCTGACCGAGAACGGCGTGAAGGTGCGCTACCTGCACTCCGACATCGACACGGTCGAGCGCGTCGAGATCCTGCGCGACCTGCGCCTGGGCACCTTCGATGTGCTGGTGGGCATCAACCTGCTGCGTGAAGGGCTGGACATCCCCGAGGTGTCGCTGGTGGCCATTCTGGATGCCGACAAGGAAGGCTTCCTGCGGGCCGAGCGCAGCCTGATCCAGACCATTGGCCGCGCGGCGCGCAACCAGAACGGACAGGCCATCCTGTACGCCGACAAGATCACCGAGTCCATGCGCAAGGCCATCGGCGAGACCGAGCGCCGCCGCGCCAAGCAGATCGCCCACAACGAGGCCAACGGCATCACGCCGCGCACGGTCAACAAGAAGGTCAAGGAGCTGATCGACGGGGTGATGTCGAACGCCGCCAAGGACGACCTGCGTGCGGCCGAGGCTCTGGCCAAGTCGATGGAAGGGGCGGAAGCCCTGTCGGAGAAGGACCTGGGCAAGCGCATCAAGCAGCTGGAGAAGGACATGCTGGAAGCGGCGCGCAACCTCGAGTTCGAGAAGGCCGCGCGCCTGCGCGACCAGCTCGCCTTGCTGAAGGAGCAGGCCTTTGGTGCGGCTGGCGGCGACCACATCGTGCCCATTCAATCGGCCAAACGGGCCTGAATCGCGTCCGAATCGGCATGGTCTGTCCGGAAGGGCGGGCCGTCGCCCGGGTGTCATGAAACCATAATCCGAATGTCACCCTTCGTTCATCTGCGCTGACTACTCTGCGGACTCCTCACCGCAATCACGCAGTCATGAACAAGCGAACCGATCTCACTGTCACCGACTTCGACAACGAAGATTCCAACACCTCGAACAACCCCACGTTCGACGCCGTGCTGCAGGCTCGCCTGAGCCGCCGCAGCATCCTGCGGGGCAGCTTCGGCACCGCCATGACCGCCGCTCTGGGCGGCCTGTCCCTGACCGCCTGCGGTGGCGGCAGCGACGACGACAAGCCCGTCACCGGCGGTACCGGCTCATCGAATGAGCGTCTGCTCGCGTTCGGCGCCGTGGCCAAGACCCTGGCCGACACCGTGACCGTGCCCGAGGGCTACACCGCCACCGTGGTGCTGGCCACGGGCGATCGCCTGTTCTCGGACGTGCCGGCTTACACCGACGACGGCCTGAACACCCGTTACGACCGCCGCAGCGGCGACTGCCACGATGGCATGGAGTACTTCGGCCTGTCGGCCACCGGCACGCCCGATGCCAACAGCAGCGACCGTTGCCTGCTGGGCATGAACCACGAGTACATCACGCCGCTGTTCCTGCACGCCAACGGCCCGACCGCGGGTGCCAACCGCGTTGCCACGGAAGTCGACATCGAAGTCGATGCCCACGGCGTGGCCATCACCGAGTTCAAGAAGACCAACGGCAAGTTCGCCCTGGTGCTGGATTCGGCCTTCAACCGCCGCATCACCGGCCTGACCGAGATCGAGATCGCCGGCCCGGCCCGCGGCAACGACAAGCTGAAGACCAAGTTCTCGACCACCGGCACGAAGACCCGCGGCACCCTGAACAACTGCGGCACGGGCAAGACCCCGTGGGGCACGCTGCTGACGGGCGAAGAAAACTGGTCTGGCTACTTCAAGCGTGCCACCGGCGACGCCGCCAACCGCAGCGCGCAAGCCAACGTGGCGCTCAGCCGCTACGGCCGTGGTGAAGGTTCCAGCCGCTACAACTGGGAAACCGCCGGCGCGGACGACAAGTACGCCCGTTGGGACATCACGGTCAACACCAGCGCTGCAGCGGACGGCACCGAAGACTACCGCTTCGAGATCAACGGTCAGGGCTACATGACCGAGATCGATCCGTACAGCGCCACCTCGGTGATCAAGAAGCGCACCGCGCTGGGCCGCTTCGCGCACGAAAGCGCCGCCTTCTCGAACCCGGTTGTCGGCAAGCCGCTGGCCGTGTACATGGGCGACGATTCGCGTGGCGAGTACGTCTACAAGTTCGTCAGCGCCGCCAACTGGTCTGCTGCCGATGCCAACCCCGCCAACCGCGTGGCCACCGGCGACAAGTACCTGGACAGCGGCAAGCTGTATGTCGCCAAGTTCAACAGCGACGGCTCGGGTGAGTGGGTCGAGTTGAGCCTGAACAACGCCACGGTGGCCAGCTACAGCACCTACAGCTTTGCCGACGAGGGCGACGTGGCCATCCACAGCCGTCTGGCCGCCGATGCCGTGGGCGCCACCAAGATGGACCGCCCGGAATGGTGCGGCACCCACCCGACGACGGGCGAGGTGTACTTCACCATGACGAACAACAGCAACCGCCGTGTCAACCCGTCGGGCAGCCAGCAGGGCGTGGACGCGGCCAACCCGCGTGCCTACACCGACATCAAGGGCGTGAGCAGCAGCCAGTCGGGCAACGTCAACGGCCACATCGTCCGCATCAAGGAAACCGCGGGCGAGCCGGGCGCCACGACCTTCACGTGGGACGTCTACCTGTTTGCCGCCGAGTCGGCCGCATCACCCACCTTCGTCAACCTGTCGAGCCTGACCGACGACCAGGACTTCTCCAGCCCGGACGGCCTGGTGTTCAGCAAGGCCACCGGCATCTGCTGGATCCAGACCGACGACGGCGCCTACACCGACGTGACCAACTGCATGATGCTGGCCGGCGTGCCGGGCACCGTGGGTGACGGCAGCAGCGTGACGCTGAACTACGGCGCCACCTCGGTGACGACCAAGGTGGGCAAGAAGCCGACCGAGTCGACGCTGAAGCGCTTCCTGGTGGGCCCGTCGCAGTGCGAGATCACGGGTCTGGCTGAAAGCCCCGATGGCAAGGTGATCTTCATCAACGTGCAGCACCCGGGTGAAGACACCACCGACGTGGGCAACCGCAGCAGCTACGGCAGCCACTGGCCCGGCAACGCGGGTTATGGCGCCGGCGGCAACACCGCGCGTCCGCGTTCGGCCACGGTGATGATCACCAAGAACGACGGCGGCCGCATCGGCACCTGAGTTCGATCAGGGTGAAACGAGGCCGGCGCGACGGGCGCCGGTTCTCGGAAGGATGGCAGTGAGCGGTGGGGGCCGCTACACTGCCATCATGCATTTGGCCCACCCCTTGTCGCTCTGGCGTCGCGCCCGCTGGCTTGCCCCGCTGGTGCTGGCCTGCGTGTGCCTGGCGGTGCTGGCGCCCACGCTGACCCGCCTGCTGCAATCGGCCGCCGGCGTGCCGGTGTGGCAGGTGGTGTGCGGCAGCCGCAGCGCACAACACCAGTCCGTGCGGCTGATGCGGGTGGATGCCGGGGGCGATGCATCGCGTGCCGCCTTGCACGCGGCCCACGACGACTGCCCCTTGTGTGGCCTGCAACACCAAGGCTGGGCGCCTCCGCCCACGTTCAAGGTCGAGGTCCCTCAGGCTGAATCCGTCGCGGCCCTGCCGCCGCTGTTCCTTCATGCGCCCGGGCGTCTGCATGCCTGGGCCGCGCCGTGGTCCACCGGGCCACCGAACCGGGTGTGAGACCCGCCGCCCGAGGCCCGTCCTCGGGGTGAACGGCCTGTGCACGACCGCCGACCTGTGAAGGTCGAGCTGGTCTCCGTACCTCTCACCGGTTTCTTCATCATGATTTTGTTCGTCATGGGACGCCCGTCCGCGTTCCCCATGGGGCTGCCTGCCAGCGCGGCAGCCGTTCTGTGTGCCTGTCTCTGCCTGGGCGCCGCACCGGCCCGCTCGTCCGAGTCGGACGACCTGGCGCCCCGCGATGCGGGCGCGCTCACACTTGGCCAGATCGGCGTCACGGCCGCCCGCCCCTCCTTGTTGTCGAGCCGGCGGCTGGCTGCTTCGGTCGACATGGTCGGCGCCGAGGTGCTTCAGGCGCGCAGCGTGGCGCAATCCTGGCAACTGTTCAGCGCCGTGCCGGGCGTCATGCTCACCGAGTTCGGGCAGGGCACCACGTCTGGCAAGCCGTCGTTCCGCGGGTTCAACGGCGAGGGCAACATCAACGCGGTCAAGCTGCTGATCGACGGCATTCCCTCGAACAGCAACGACGGCAACATGCCGTACCTGGACATGGTCTCGCCGCTCGAGATCGAGCGCATCGAGGTGGTCCGGGGCACCAACGACCCGCGCTGGGGCCTGCACGCCATTGCCGGGCACGCCCAGGTGATCACGCGGCAAGGCGGCAACGACGGGGCCGCGCGCGTGTCCGTCGGGCAGTTCGGGGCGGCCGAAGTGCAGGTGGCCAAGGCGCTGCAGAGCGACTCCGGCTGGCAGCAGAACTACTTTGTGGGGTTGCGCCGCAGCACGGGGTACCGGGACCACGCCGACAGCGACAAGCGCAGCTTCACGGGCAAGTGGTTCTACGAGCCGCAGGGCCAGCCGTGGCGCGCCGGTGTGGTGGTGCGCAGCCACGAGGCGAACGCCGACGAGCCCGGTTACCTGACGCGGACGCAGCGCAGTGCCGACCGGCGGCAATCGCCCCCCTGGAATGCGCGGGACGAAGACCGCCGCCGGCTGAGCCAGGTGAGCCTGCACGCCGAAGGCGAGGGTGCGTCGGGTCTGACCTGGGCCGCCCGCGCCTGGCGCAATGAGATCGACGACCGCCGCTACGTCACCTTTTCCAGCAGCGTGAGCCAGCAGGAGCGGTTGGTGCAGGAAACCCACCGCGGGGTGCTTGGCCATGTCACCTGGCGCCTGCATCCCGCCTTGCAACTCGAGGCGGGGGCGCAGCGCGAATGGCAGGACAACGCGAGCCTGCGCTTCCTGACCGCGAGCCAGGTGCGCCTGAGCCAGACCCGCGACCAGGACTTCAGCCTGGACGGCACGGGCGCGTATGTGCAGGCCGTGATCAAGCCGCATCCGGCCTGGACCGTGCTGCCGGGCTGGCGCGTGGACCGTTTCTCGGGCCGCCTCGTCGATGGCCTGAACGGGCGGGCCTACGCCGCGAACGACTACGGCAACATCCGGCAGCCCAAGCTGAGCGTGGTCTATGCGGCATCGCCCTCGCACAGCGTGTATGCCAACTGGGGCCGGACCTTCCAGATCGGGGTGGGGGCTGCCAGCTACCTGGTGCCGCCGCGCACCACGCAGCTCGCGCCCTCCATCAACGAAGGGTGGGAGCTGGGCTGGAAGTTCCGCGTGGGCGGCTGGCTGGAAGGGCGGCTGGCAAGCTGGACGCAGATCGCCTCGGACGAGGTCTACCGCAGGCTGAACGACCCGTCGAACGATTCGGCCAACCTGGGCCGCACGCGGCGTGACGGGCAGGATGTGCAGCTCAATGCCCGCTTGCAGCCCCGGTTGAGCGCCTGGGCCAGCCTGACCCTGCAGCGCGCGCGCATCGTCGATCCGGACCCCGCCGCCCCCTTGACCCGCGGCAAGGAGGTGGACCACGTGCCGCACGCCCTGGCCGCCATGGGCCTGCGCTGGCAGCCGCAGGATGCGTGGGAGGGCACGCTGGCGGCCCGGGCGCAAAGCAGCTACCACCTCGACCAGACCAACCGCCACGGTCGATACGGGCAGTTCGTGGTGGCCGACCTGATGGTGCGCCACCGCTGGTCGCCCGGCGTGACGCTGGATCTGCAGGTGAGAAACCTGCTGGATCGCCGCCATGAATACGTCTGGTGGGATGGCAGCCAGAGCCTGCACGCGCCTGCCGAGGGCCGCGCCGTGACCGTGGCCGCCCAAGTGGCGTTCTGACGATGGGCACCGAGGCAAGAACGACGCCGCGGCCGAGCGGGTCACGGCCCCGCTGGGGGCGGCTGCACCGTTGGCTGGGCCTGGGGCTGCTGGGCTTCTGGGTGGTGATCGGCTTGAGCGGCAGCGTGCTCGTGGTGTACCGCGAGCTGCTCAATGCCGCGCGCCCCGTGCCCACCACCAGCCTTCAGCCGGCGGCGGTGCACCTGGATGCGGTGCTGCACACCCTGCACGCCAGCGAGCCCGCACGGGGAGGCCCATGGCGCATCGAACTGCCGCTCAACCCGGGTGATCCGGTCGTGGCGCGCTACCTGCAGCCCGAGGAAACCCGCCACCGCGCTTTTGCGCCCCTGATGGTGTGGCTGGACACCGCGGGGCAGCGCGTGCACCACGCCGCCTTCTGGGGGCAGGAGGTGTGGACCTGGATCTACGACCTGCACTACGCCTTGCTGCTGGACGCGCCGGGCCGACATGCCGTGGGCGTGCTCGGGGTGCTGATGACCGTTTCGCTGGTGTCCGGGCTGGTGTTGTGGTGGCCGCGCCCCGGGCGTTGGGCGCAGGCATGGTCCTTCAAGCGCGATGCCTCGGTCGAGCGGCAGGTGTACGACATTCACAAGCTGGCCGGCGCAGGGGGCGCCGTGCTGCTGCTGATGCTGTGCCTGACGGGCATCCTCCTGACGTGGCAACGGTCGCTCACGCCCTGGCTGGATCGGGTGTCGCCGATGTTTCAGCCGCCTCCCGCGCAGGTCAGTGGCCCGCCGGTGGTTTCGCTGGCTCAGGCCGTGAGCGTGGCGCAGGCGGTCTTTCCAGAGGCCGAGCCCCGTTGGATCGAGTCGCCGCCGCGCGCGGGCGGCCTGATCCGTGTGCAGCTGTGGCAGAGCGGAGAGCCCAGCCGGCGCTTTCCGCGCACCCAGGTGTGGCTGGATGCCGCCACGGGCGACGTGGTGGGCGTGCGCAATGGCCTGGATCAGGGCGCGGCCGACACGCTGCTGGCCTGGCTGCATCCGCTGCACAACGGCGAAGTGGCGGCCTGGGCGGGGCGCCTGCTGATCCTGCTGACCGGGGTGCTGCCGCTGGTGTTGGGCGTCACCGGCATCTGGCGCTGGCAGCACAAGCGGCGGGGCAGGGCGCATGCCCGCCGGCCGCGCGTGGCCGCATAGCGCACAAGGGATGTGTGTGGGGTGCGCTGTGCAAAGCCGCGGCGCAGGCGTACAGTGATCCTCCGGTGATGGTCCGCCGCCTTGGTGGACCGCCCGTTCAGGCAAGGAGTCCCGTCATGGACAAGCAACTGCATCGCCTGGACACCCTGCAGGCCCGAGATCCGCAGGGCGCCCTTCACACCGTGCACGCCTACGAGCACCTGGTCCGGCTGCCCGTGGGCGCCGATCCCTTTGGTCAGTGGGAGCCCACGGGCCACATCGAGTTCAGGCTGGCGTCCGGCCAACGCCTGGACATGCCTCAGGACGACGTCTTCGTGGTGCCCGACAGCGGGCTGCGACTGACCCGCGTGTCGGCCAACGAGGCCGCCCGCGAGCCAGCTGCGGCCTGACGTCGACTTGTCGCCGCCTTGTCTCCGACAGATGGCCGGTGAAGCCGGTGTGAGCCGCGGCGGTGTGCCACCCGCGGCGTCACAATCGTGGCATGACGAGCGCCCTGCCACCCGACGCTGTGCCCGCCCGCCCTGCCGGTCCTGAGGCGCCGTTCCGCGTCCTGATGGTCTGCATGGGCAACATTTGCCGCAGCCCGACCGCGGAAGGCGTGTTGCGCCATCAGATCGTGCAGGCGGGTCTGGACGGGTTTGTGGAGGTCGATTCGGCCGGCACGCACGCGTATCACCTGGGTTGTGCGCCCGACGCACGCAGCCAGCGCCACGCGCACGCCCGCGGGTACGACCTCGCGCCCCTACGGGCGCGCCAGGTGTGCGCCGCCGACTACACGCATTTCGACCTGCTGCTGGCGATGGACTGGGACAACCTGGCCTTGCTGGAAGACGGCTGCCCGCCGGATCCGGCGTTGCGCCGCAAGCTGCGCCGGCTGACCGATTTCATTCCGGCGGGATCGCCGCTTGCTGGCACTCAGGTCGTGCCGGACCCGTACTACGGCGGTGCCGACGGATTCGATCACGTGCTGGATCTGGTCGAAGCCGCCTGCGAGGGGCTGGTGACGCATTTGCGACAACTTGTCGCGTCTGTCGGAACAAACCCGTCTCATTGACTCGGTTTTGTCATTGAGGCAGGCGGGCGTGGCGCGTGGCCCGGTTCTTGATTGACGCAAGCTATCACCCTCATCGGAAAAGCGTTCGGGTTTGCCCGGGTCTGAAGTTGACCAAAACAGTGGGTTTCCCTATAATCGAGCTAATCACTCGGGAATAGGGTGATTCGGAACCGACAGAGATCCTGTGGGATCCCAGCGTGGTCATCCACGGCGCGCGCGAGCGCCTTCCCGAGTTCCTGACCAAGGAGTTAGCCATGCGTTTGACGACCAAAGGCCGTTTTGCGGTCACCGCGATGATTGACCTGGCCCTGCGCGAGCACACAGGTCCGGTGGCCTTGGCCGCCATCAGCCAGCGGCAGCAGATCTCGCTGTCGTACCTGGAGCAGTTGTTCGGCAAGCTCCGTCGCCACGAACTGGTGGAAAGCACCCGCGGCCCCGGCGGTGGGTATTCGCTGGGCCGCAAGGCCGAAGACATCACCGTGGCCGACATCATCGTCGCCGTGGACGAGCCGATCGACGCCACCGGCTGCGGCGGCAAGGAAAACTGCATGGGTGACGACGGCGGCCGCTGCATGACGCACGACCTCTGGACGGCGCTCAACAACAAGATGATCGAGTACCTCGACTCGATCAGCCTGAAGAAGCTGGTGGAAGACCAGATCGCCAAGGGCGTGTCGGTCGAAGCCCAGCCGGTCAAGCGCGCCATCTCGACGCAGCCGGTGGTCAAGCCGATCAAGGTCAACGCCCCGAATTCGGTGTTCGCGCTCGGAGCGGCCCTTACAAAATAAGGGCCTTGGCCCCCCTCGGCAGGGACCGAGGGGTGGCTGACGCGATAATCCAAGGTTTTTCCGCTGCCCCACAGCCCACAAGAAGAAGCCGGCGACCGTGCACCCGCCCCCCGCAGGTGTTCTGGCGCCAGCCTGTTTGAGTCCCCATCATGGACATGACCCCGCACTTCCCGATCTACATGGACTACGGCGCGACGACCCCGGTCGACCCGCGCGTGGTGGACGCCATGATCCCCTGGCTGCGCGAGCACTTCGGCAACCCGGCTTCCCGCACCCACGCCTACGGCTGGGAAGCGGAAGAGGCCGTCGAGAAGGCCCGCACCCAGGTGGCTGACCTGATTGGCGCCGATCCCCGTGAAATCGTCTGGACGTCGGGCGCCACCGAATCCAACAACCTGGCCCTGAAGGGCGCGGCGCACTTCTACAAGACGCGCGGCAAGCACATCATCACGGTCAAGACCGAGCACAAGGCCGTGCTCGACACCGTGCGTGAACTCGAACGCCAGGGCTTCGAGGCCACCTACCTCGACGTCAAGGAAGACGGCCTGCTGGATCTGGACGTGCTCAAGGCCGCCATCCGCCCTGACACCATCCTCATCTCGGTGATGATGGTCAATAACGAGATCGGCGTGATCCAGGACATCCCGACCATCGGCGCGCTGTGCCGTGAAAAGGGCATCGTCTTCCACGTCGACGCTGCCCAGGCCACCGGCAAGATCGAGATCGACCTCAAGACCCTGCCGGTCGATCTGATGAGCCTGGCTTCGCACAAGACCTACGGCCCCAAGGGCATCGGTGCGCTGTACGTGCGCCGCAAGCCGCGCATCCGCATCGAAGCGCAGATGCACGGCGGCGGACACGAGCGCGGCAAGCACATCGTGACCGTCAAGACCGAGCACAAGGCCGTGCTCGACACCTGTCGGGAGCTGGAGCGCCAGGGCTTCGAGGTGACCTACCTGGACGTGCAGGAGAACGGCCTGGTGGATCTGGACGCCTTCCGCGCGGCCATCCGCCCGGACACCATCCTCGCCTCCATCATGCATG
>JAJUHM010000049.1 GCA_029279925.1 Aquabacterium olei | reverse complement strand
GAAGCCCCGGGCAAGCCTGGTGCCACGTTCGATCCGATCCTGCTGCGTCCGGTCGACGAGCTGGAACTGACCGTGCGTTCGGCCAACTGCCTGAAGGCCGAGAACATCTATTACATCGGCGACCTGATCCAGCGCACCGAGACCGAGCTGCTCAAGACCCCGAACCTGGGTCGCAAGTCGCTCAACGAGATCAAGGAAGTGCTGGCTTCCCGTGGTCTGGCTCTGGGCTCGCGCCTGGAGGCCTGGCCGCCCCAGGGTCTGGACAAGCGTTGATTTTTGAAAGTGGGTGGCTCTGAAGGGCCACCCGGTGCACCCGGCGGTACCTTGAAACGGCCGCCGGTTTTGATAAAGAAAGGACTGCACCATGCGTCACGGAAATAGACTCCGTAAACTGAACCGTACTTCGTCTCACCGCGCCGCCATGTTCCGCAACATGGCCAACTCGCTGATCGAGCACGAAGCCATCAAGACCACCGTGCCCAAGGCCAAGGAGCTGCGTCGCATCGTCGAGCCGCTGATCACCCTGGCCAAGGAACCGACGCTGGCCAACAAGCGTCTGGCCTTCGACCGCCTGCGCAACCGCGACAACGTGGTCAAGCTGTTCAACGTGCTCGGCCCACTCTTTGCCAAGCGCCCTGGCGGCTACACCCGCATCCTGAAGATGGGCTTCCGCGTGGGCGACAACGCCCCGATGGCCTACATGGAACTGGTGGAGCGTTCCGAGGCAGCTGCTGCCGCACCGGAAGCCGCTGCCGAGTAAGGCTCCGGCCTTTTGCCCTCAGGCTGCGCGTCAGCCAGGGCAAACGCTGTACAACCCGCCTGGCGAGAGCCGGCGGGTTTTTTCTTGGGCGCAGGGCACATGTCGCGCCGGTTTCGTGCCATAATAATTGTCTCTGTCGCGGGGTGGAGCAGTCTGGTAGCTCGTTGGGCTCATAACCCAAAGGTCGTTGGTTCAAATCCGGCCCCCGCAACCAATTCAGGTGTCTGGCCTCTGAGGCTCGGGCCCACATCCAAGCCATCCGCAGTTCGCTGCCGGGTGGCTTTTTTGTTGGCGGCCTGCCCGAGTGGGGGCGGCCTCCTCCGCACAATCGGGCCGGCGCAGCGGTGCACCGCTGCCCGGAGGCCCCGGTCAGATCACCGCCCGCAACTCCGCTTGTGCCTGGCGCAACAGCGGCAAGCCCCGCGCGATGAGTTCCTCGACGCTGTAGCGACGCGCGCTGACGCCGATGTTCAGCGCGGCGAGCACCCGACCACTGCTGTTGAGCAGCGGCACAGCCAGGGTGCGCAGGTCCGGTTCAAGCTCCTGGTCCACGACCGCAAAGCCGCGTTCACGCGTGTGTTCCAGTTCCCGGCGCAACGCCCTCGAGTCGGTCAGGGTGCGCGGGGTCAGGGGCAGCAGCCTTTGCCTCTCCAGCCACGATTCCCAGCGGGACTCGGGTTCGAACGACATCAGCACGCGCCCGTTGGCCGTGCAGTAGGCCGGTGCGCGTGTGCCGAGTTGCAGGCGCGGCGAGAGGTGGGGACTGCTGCTGCACGCCGCGATGGAGATGACGTCGTCGGTGTCCAGCACCCCTGCCGAACTGGCGTCGCCCGTCTGTTGCACCAGTTGCCTGAGCTTGGGCTGCAGGAGCCGGGGGAGGCGAGCGGAATGCATGTAGCTTTGTCCCAGGCGGAGCACGCGGGGCGTCAGCGAAAAGCGGCGTCCGTCGAAGTGGGCGTAGCCGATCTGTGTGAGGGTCAGCAGGTAGCGCCGGGCGGCAGCCCGACTCAGGCCCGCGCGGTTGGCGACTTCGGTGATGCTGAGCCGTGGCTTGTCGAGGTCGAAGGCTTCGATGACCGCCAGGCCTTTCTCGAGCCCGCCGACGAGGTCTCTGGGATTGACGGCGGGAGAGGGAGGCTCTGACTCGGTGACGAAGAGCAACGGCAAGGCAGACATCGTGCGGTTCGTTTGTAGAACAAGTGTGCGTTACGAGAACGCACCATGCGATTGTGAACCGACCGCCCGTGGCGCGCATCGGGGTCCGCCCTGAATCTGTGCAAGACCCTCGAGTGTGCTTGTGAAAGTCTGGGAAAACGTGTTATAGTCTACGTCTCTGCCGCGGGGTGGAGCAGTCTGGTAGCTCGTTGGGCTCATAACCCAAAGGTCGTTGGTTCAAATCCAGCCCCCGCAACCAAAATATGAAAAAGCCTTCACGTTTCGTGCGTGAAGGCTTTTTTGCTTTGTTCAGGCGCTGCGCTGACTGCGCCAGCGGGGGGCAGCCAAGTCGCTGTCTCTTCAGCGGCGCAAGAGGCGAAAGAGGGCGCAAGAGGGCGCAAGAGGGCGCAAGAGGGCGCGCCGCTGACCCGATGTCAGCTCCGGCCCGCCACACCCAGAGACTCAGAGAGCCGTCGTTGACGGCGCCCGCGTCTCGGGCTGGTCAGGATGAGCACGCCACTGAGGGCGGTAGCCGGCTGCGCCGTACCAGGCGATGAATCCATAGCAGGTCATCGGCACCACGAAGGACAGCAGCAGGCTGACGTGGTCGGCCAGCACGGCCTGGACCAGCGGCACGACCGCGCCACCGACGATGGCCATGCACAGCAGACCCGAGCCGCGGCTGGTGAGCTCGCCCAGGCCTTCGAGGGCGAGCGAAAAAATCGTCGGGAACATGATGGAGTTGAAAATGCCGACCGCGATCAGCAGCCACATCGCCCCGGGCCCGCCCGCTGCCATGGCCGTGGTGATCAGGGCCGCGTTGATGACGGCAGCCGCCGTCAGCACCCGGTTGGCGCGCACCCTTTGCATCAGCGCGCTGCCCAGCAGGCGCCCCAGCATTGCGGCACCCCAGTACAGTGCCAGGTAGCGGCCTGCCTGCTCGTGGCTGAGGTTGGCGATCAGCGGGTCGCTCATCAGGTTGACCAGAAAGCTGCCGATGCTGACCTCGGCACCCACGTACGTGAAGATGCCGACGGCGCCCCAGACGAGGTGTCGATGCGCCCAGATGTGCGTGCCGGAGGCGGCATCGAGCGGGGCGCGGCGATGACCGCTGCGCTCGATGACGCGGGCGTCGGGCAACTTGAAGGAGGCAACGATGGCCGCAAGCAGGAACAACACCGTGGCCAGCACCAGGTAAGGGCCTTGCACCGTGTCGGTCGACGTGGAAGCCGACGCCGCATGGTCGGCCGTCGCCAGGATGGTGGCGGCGCCCACGAGCGGGCCCAAGGTGGCGCCGAGCGAGTTGAAAGCCTGGGTGAGATTGAGGCGCGACGAGGCCGTTGCCGGGGCGCCGAGCAGGGTGACATAGGGGTTGGCCGCGACCTGCAGCAGTGTGATGCCGCTGGCCAGCACGAAGAGGGCACCCAGGAACAGCGGGTAGGTGCGCAGCGCCGCAGCGGGGTAGAACAGCAGGCAGCCGACCCCGACCGTGCACAGGCCGACGATCAGCCCACGCTGGTAGCCGATGCGCTGCAGCAATCGCCCGGCAGGGAGGGACACCACGAAGTAGGCGGTGAAAAAGCAGAACTGGATCAGCATGGCCTGCACATAGGTCAGCGAGAACATCGCCTTCAGGTGCGGAATCAGGATGTCGTTCAGCGAGGTGATCAGGCCCCACATGAAGAACAGCGAGGTCAGGACCGCCAGCGGTCGGGTGTGTCGGGTGTTCATGGTCGGTGGCACGGCGCGCGGATGGCAGCCGGGATGGAAATGCCGAAGTTTAATGAATCATTAATTGTCGATCGCTGGAAGGGGGGCAGAGCGCTTAAACCCTGTCGGCGCCGTGCGAGAGGCGCTGTGGGCATCATGGCGACATGAGCCTCCTGTCTGTTCTTGACCTTTCCCCCATCACCGAGGGCAGCGATGCCGCCACCTCGTTCGCCCGCACGCTCGACCTGGCGCGTCACACCGAAGACCTCGGCTACCAGCGCTACTGGCTGGCCGAACACCATGGCATGCCGGGCATCGCCAGCGCCGCCACGGCCGTGCTGATCGGGCACGTGGCCGGGGGCACGCAACGCATTCGCGTCGGGGCGGGCGGGATCATGTTGCCCAACCATTCGCCGCTGCAGGTGGCCGAGCAGTTCGGGACACTGGCGGCGCTCTACCCGGGGCGGATCGATCTGGGTCTCGGGCGGGCGCCAGGCTCGGACCCGGCCACGGCGCGCGCCTTGCGACGGCCGCTTCAGGGGGCTCCGGAAGACTTCGACCGCGACGTGCTGACGCTGCAGGCCTACTTTGCGGGCCGAGCCCCGTCTGGGGTGCGGGCGGTGCCCGGCGAAGGCGCCGATGTGCCGCTGTGGATCCTCGGGTCCAGCCTGTACGGCGCACAGCTCGCGGCCCACCTGGGCCTGCCATATGCCTTTGCATCGCACTTCGCGCCGGCGCAGATGGCCGATGCGATCACGTTGTACCGACAGCGGTTCCAGCCTTCGGCAACCTTGAGCAAGCCTTATGTGATGCTGGGCGTGAATGCCTTTGTGGCAGACACCAGCGAGGAGGCCCGCCGGCTGATGAGCTCGTTGCAGCAAGCCTTCGTGGCCCTGCGGTCAGGACGACCCGTGCCCTTGCCCCCACCCCGCGACGACTTCGACGCCACGCTGCCGCCCAATGTGCGGGCCATGCTGGACAGTGTCCTGGCCTGCACGGTGGTCGGGAACCAGGCGGAAGCCGTGGCCCAACTGCGGGCGCTGACCGAGCAGACGGGGGCCGACGAGTTCATGGTCACGGCCCAGATTTTCGATCACGACGCGCGTCGACGTTCGTTCGCCTTGCTCAAGGAAGCCTGGCCTCATTGAATTCGGCGGGGCGCGTCACTTCAGAAGCCCGATGCCATCGGGCTTGTCGGCAAGGGACGGTGGCCGCACCCCCAAGGGATGGGGCATTCCCGCGCATGGCCCGTGCAAAAGACCCTGCTGGATACGGCACAATAGGCCGCCCGGTTTGTGCGGGTGCCATTCATTCAACGCCACAATGAACAAGTCCGATCTGATCCAACGTCTGGCCGACCAGCACGAGCTGTCGAAGGCTGAAGCCGGTCGCATTCTGGAGACCCTGCTGGACACCGTCGTCGGTGCCGTCAAGAAGGGCGAAGCCGTGACCATCCCCGGTTTCGGTTCGTTCAAGCTGCACGCCCGCCCCGCCCGCAACGGCGTGAACCCGAGCACCGGCGCGAAGATCAAGATCGCCGCAGCCAAGCTGCCCAAGTTCACGCCGGGCGCCGGCTTCAAGGCCGCTGTCGATCCGAAGGCCGCAGCCCGCAAGGCTGGCGCCAAGGCCGAAGCCAAGCCGGCCGCCAAGAAGGCCGCGGCCAAGAAGGCTGCAGCCAAGCCCGCTGCCAAGAAGGCGGCCAAGAAGTAAGACGCCCCGCGTCCGAATGGCAAAACGGCTCCCCGCGGGGAGCCGTTTTGCTTGAGGGACCGCCGCTGCAGGTCAGAAGCGGTGGAGGACGCCCAGCTGCATGGCCTTCAGACGTTGTCCGTTGACGTCGGCGGCTTCGAAGTTGGGCAGCACGGCGGCCGAGCCGGACAGCACGAAGCCCCCGTTGCGGTCGTTGCTCAGCACCTCGCCCATCGCGTACAGCGTGGTTCGCTTCGACAGGTCATAGAACGCCCCCAGCGAGGCGCCGGTGGCTCCTTGCTTGGCGTTTGAGGTGTCGTAGATGCGGCCGACCATGCCGCCCACGCGCAGCGCGCTCGACACGCGGTAATCGGCCGACAACTGCACCACGTTGTGGAATCGGTTGGCGTCGGCCGCGGTGCCGGCGGCACCGGACACCAGCGTGCCGGTGGCGCCCAGCAGCAGGCCGGCGTTGTTGCCTTGCAGCGGGCCGCTGGCCGAGTCGGTGGTGGCATTGCTGCGGATCACCGATGCGTACACCTTGCCCTGCCCGTAGTCGTAGTTGGCATACAGGTTGTCGAACACGATGGTGCGGCCGACAGCCGAGTTGGCCGCCGGTCGGGCCCGCACGCCGGTGAAGCCTGCCCGCACCGGGCCGTTGGCGTAGTCGACGGCGAACTGCCACACAGCCTTGCTGGAGGGGCTGCCGGTGCTTTGTTCGCCAGGCGCGAAGTGGGCCTCGAACACGAACCCGCTCACGCGTGGCGAGATGTACGTCAGGTCGTTGTCGTAACGCGCGGTGAGGGCGTACCAGTTGGCCAGGGAGCCCAGCGTGCGGCCGCTGTAATCGACGTCGGCGCTGCGTACGAAGGCAACCGAGTTCTGCCGACCGGCGCGGAACTCGCCATACGGCGTGGCCAGGCCAACCCAGGCCTGGCGGTCGAAGAAGCGCGTGCTGTCGTTCTGCTTGCCGGAGTCGGCATACAGACCGTGTTCGAGGTTGAACTTCACGGCCAGGCCACCGCCAAGATCTTCGGTGCCACGAAAGCCCAGGCGGCTGCGCATCAGGGCGCCGTCGTTCAGCGAGGTCAGGCTTTTGCCCGAGCTGCTCTTCATGTAGTTGAGGTACTGGTCCAGCGTGCCGTACAGCGTCACGTTGCTGGTCTGCGCATGGGTGGCTGCGGCGCTCAGGGCCAGGGCCGTGGTCAAGACGGTGCGAGAGAAGGGCTTGTTCATGGGGTGTCTCCTGGTGTGGGGCGCAGGCGCGCCCTGCCGGGTTCAGCGTGTGACCCGGTCGTGTGGTGATGTGAGGGGGTGGGCGGCAGCGATCTGCCCGCCCGGGTGCCGGGGGGGGCAACGCCCCCGCACGGCGAAGGCCGGTCAGGCGGCCGAGGTGGCGAGCTTGGGCTCTTGGGTGCGGCGTGTCTGCTGGCGCAGGGCGAACACGATCATCGCCACGGTGGCCACGGCGCCGGGGATGGCGAAAGCCAGGAAGTTGGCCTGCAGCGGCAGCTCGGCGGCGAGGAGGGCGCCGCCCAGGATCGGGCCGACGATGGCGCCGTTGCGGCCGATGCCGGAGGCCCAGCCCAGACCGGTGGAGCGGATGCTCATCTCGTAGAACTGCGCGCCCAGTGCGTACAGCAGGATCTGCGTGCCGATGGTGGTGGCGCCGGCGATGGCGATCAGGATGTACAGCACTTCGGTGGAGCTCTTGTAGCCCAGCAGGCTGATGGAGGTGGCGGCGATGGCGAAGAACACGGCCAGCACGCGCGGCATGTTCATCTTGTCGCTCAGCCAGCCGCCGCCGACGGCGCCGAAGATGGCGCCGAGGTTGAGCACCAGCAGGAAGCTCAGCGAAGAGCCCAGACCGTAGCCGGCCTTGGTCATCAGCTTGGGCAGCCAGGAGGCCAGGGCGTAGACCATCAACAGGCAGCAGAAGAAGGCAACCCACAGCATCACGGTCTGCAGCGCACGGCCTTCGCGGAAGAGCTGCAGCACGCTGCCGCCCTTGGCCTTGCCGGCCGGGGCCTGCAGCTGCTCGCCGGCCTTCATCCTGAAGGTGGGCTCGACGCGGGACAGCACCGCGGCGGCTTCCTCCGTGCGGCCTTCCTTGACCATGAAGCCGACGGACTCGGGCAGGTACTTCATGATGAGGGGCAGCAGCAGCAGGGGGATGCCGGCGATGTAGAAGACCGATTGCCAGCCATAGCTGGGCAGCAGCACCATGCCGAGGCCGGCCGACAGCATGCCGCCGACCGAGTAGCCGCTGAACATGATGGCCACCAGCGTGCTGCGGATCTTCTGCGGGGCGTACTCGCTCATCAGCGCGACCACGTTGGGCATGACGCCGCCGATGCCGAGGCCGGCGATGAAGCGGCAGATGCCGAATTCGGTCGGGTTGGTGGTGAAGCCGTTCAGCATGGTGAAGCCGCTGAACAGGATCACGCAAATCGTGATCGCCTTCTTGCGGCCGATGCGGTCGGACAGCGGGCCGAAGATGAGGGCCCCGGCCATCATGCCGAAGAGCGCATAGCTGCCCAGGGCGCCGGCCTCCAGCGGGGTGAGGTTCCATTCCTTCATCAGCACGGGCAGGGCTACGCCGTAGATGACGAGGTCATAGCCGTCGAAGATGATGATGAGGGCGCACCAGAAGAGCACCGCCCAGTGAAAGCGGTTGAACCGCGCCTGGTCGATGACCTTGGATACATCGATGTTGTTCATTGTTGTCTCCACCATGAGGGGTAGGGGTTGTGCGAGAGCGTCAGGCGCGGGGAGGGCCACGCCTGACGGAGGGGAAAGAGCGGGTGGCTCGTGGACCGAGCCTGTGGTTCTTGTGAGGGATGTGGGGCTGGGTTCAGCCCATGTCGCCACCACCGATCGGCAGCACGACGCCGGTGATGTACGAGGCCTCATCCGAGGCGAGGAAGAGGATGGCGCCGACCTGTTCGTCGATCGTGCCGTAGCGCTTCATCAGGCTCGACGACTTGGTCTGGTCGACGATCTGCTGATACCAGACCTTCTCCTGTTCGGTCTGTTCGGCCGTGTTGCGCGGGATGCGACGCGGCGGGGCTTCGGTGCCACCCGGGGCTGTGGCGTTCACACGCACACCGCGTTCGGCGGTCTCGAAGGCCAGGCAGGCCGTGAGTGCGTTGACGCCGCCCTTGGCTGCGCCATAGGGCACACGGTTGACGCCGCGCGTGGCGATCGACGAGACGTTGACGATGGCGCCCTGGCCCTGCTCGAGCATGATCGGCAGGGCCGCGTGGCAGCACCACAGCGTCGGGAACAACGAGCGGCGCACTTCGGCCTCGATCTCCTGCTCGGCGTAGTGCTCGAAGGGCTTGGCCCAGATCGTGCCGCCGACGTTGTTGACGAGGATGTCGATGCGGCCGAAGTGGCGCACGGCCTCGGCCATCACGCGCTCGCAATCGGCGTTGCGTTCGAGGTCGGCCGTGAGGGTGAGGATGCGGTCGGCCGCGCCGGGCAGCTCGCGCAGCTCGTGCACGATCTCGGCACGGTCGACGGCCACGATGCGGCCACCTTCGGCCAGCATGCGCTCGACCACGCCGCGGCCGATGCCCTGCGCAGAGCCGGTGACGACGGCCACCTTGCCTTGGAAACGGGGTGTCATGGTGGGCTCCCGTTCAGGCGCTGGCTGCGAACTTCTCGTAATAGAAGTTGGCCGGCTGGATGCCGCGTTCGCGGATGAAGTGGCTCACGGCTTCGACCATCGGAGGCGGGCCGCACAGGTAGATGTCGACCTCGCCTTCGTTGAGGTGCTTGGGCTCGATGTGCTGGGTCACGTAGCCCTTGTGGGGATACGGGCTGTCGGCGTTCGCCACGCACGCGGTGAACGTGAAGTTGGGGATGCGGGCAGCAAACGCTTCGAGCTTGTCCATCTCGACCAGGTCGGCGTCGTGGGTGACGCCGTAGATCAGGTGCAGCGGGTGGGCGCTGGCTTCTTCGGCGATCTTCTCGAGCATGGCGGTGAAGGGCGCCAGGCCGGTGCCGCCGGCCAGCAGCAGCAGCGGGCGCTTGATCTCGCGCAGGTAGAAGCTGCCCAGCGGGCCGGCCAGGGACATGGCGTCGCCCTGCTTGGCCAGGCTGGTGAGGAAGGAGCTCATCAGCCCGCCCGGCACGTTGCGGATCAGGAAGGAGACCTCGCCGTTGCGGGGCAGCGAGCTGAAGGAGTAGGCGCGCGTCTGGTTGCTGCCGGGCACCTTCAGGTTGACGTACTGACCAGGCAGGAAGGCAAGCTTGTTGAGCGCATCACCCTGCAGGCTCAGCGAGATGGTGCTGGGCGAGAGCTGGCGCACTTCCTTGATGGCGGCGTTGAACTCGGCCTGCTGCGTGCGGCACACGGCCGACGAGGCGGGCACGCGCACCACGCAGTCGCTCTGGGCGCGCATCTGGCAGGTCAGCACGTAGCCCTGTTTGGCTTCGTCGTCGCTGAGGGCGTCGTCGATGTACTCGCCCATCGTGTACTGGCCCGATTCGGCAAAGCACTTGCAGGTGCCGCAGGCGCCGTCACGGCAATCGAGGGGGATGTTCACGCCCTGCCGGTAGGCCGCATCGGCGACCGTCTCGGTGGCGTTGGCTTCGATGAAACGGGTGAGACCGTCTTCGAACTGGAGGGCAATCTGGTGAGGCATGAGGGGGACCTCCGTGATGAGTGAGGCCCCTGGCGCGCGGTGCGCGGCAGGGGCAGCAGACTCAGATGTGGTAGACGTCGACGACGTGGCGGATGTAGTCGTTCTTCAGCACGACCACCTTGCGCTTGATCAGCGGCTGGCCGCTGGTCAGGTCGATCGTGTAGTGCGAGGTGCCGAAGTAGCTGTCCGTGGTGTGGTAGCGGTAGCTCAGGGTGTGCCAGTTGAAGCGCACCTCGAGTTGCTCGCCCTGCTGGGACACGATCTCCACGTTGTGGATGTTGTGGCCAGTGCGGGGCTCGGGCGTGCTGGCCGCGGAGCGCTCGGTCTTGATGCGGAAGACACGGTCTTCCAGGCCGCCGCGGTTCGCGTAGTAGATCAGCGAGATCTCGGACTGCGGGTCGCGCGTCAGCTCGCCGTCGTCGTCCCACGAGGGCATCCAGAACTCGGCAGCGGGGTGGTAGCAGGTCAGCCACTCGTCCCACTGCTTGTCGTCCAGCAGACGGGCTTCGCGGTACAGAAAGGCCTGGACTTGTTCGATGGTCATGCTCATGGTGGGCCTCACGCTTTCTTGGCTTGTTCGGCTTCCGCCGCGATGGCGCGCTGCATGGTCTCCATCCAGTGGCGGTGCTGCTCGGTGTAGAGGCCTTCGTCTTCGGTCTTCACGCCGCTGAGCAGCGGCTTCAGGTCGATCTGCTGGGCTGCGGCATCGGGGCCGTGAACCCAGTGCGTGGCGCCGCGGCACATGTCGTTCCACTCCAGCGCGATGCCGGCGTAGCCCTGCTGGCACGCGCGGAACTCCTCGAGGTCGTCCGGCGTGGCCATGCCGGTGGCGTTGAAGAAGTCCTCGTACTGGCGGATGCGGCGGGCGCGGGCCTCGGCGGCTTCACCCTTGGGCGCAATGCAGTAGATGGTGACTTCCGTCTTGTCGACCGAGATGGGGCGCAGCACGCGGATCTGCGAGCTGAACTGGTCCATCAGGTAGACGTTGGGATACAGGCACAGGTTGCGCGAGTGGTTGATCATCCAGTCGGCGCGGGCTTCGCCGCAGCGCTGCACCAGCTCGTCACGTGCCTTGAAGTTGGGGCGGTCTTCGGGGTTGGCCCACTTCGTCCACAGCAGCATGTGGCCGTTTTCGAACGAGTAGAAGCCACCGCCGTTCTTGGCCCAGCTGCCTGCGTCCATCGCCTTGATGGTGTCGCCGGCTTCGGACTGCTTGCGGTGGTTGGTGGTGGCCGCATAGTTCCAGTGCACCGAGGTGACGTGGTAGCCGTCGGCGCCGTTCTCTGCCTGGATCTTCCAGTTGGCATCGAAGGTGTAGGTCGACGAGCCGCGCAGCACTTCCAGGCCTTCGGGCGACTGGTCCACGATCATGTCGATGATCTTGGTCGATTCACCGAGGAACTCGGTCAGCGGGGCCACGTCCGGGTTCAGGCTGCCGAACAGGAAGCCGCGGTAGCTCTCGAAGCGAGCCACCTTCTTCAGGTCGTGGCTGCAGTCCTTGTTGAACGACTCGGGGTAGCCCGCTTCGCTGGCGTCCTTGACCTTCAGCAGCTTGCCGCTGTTGTTGAACGTCCAGCCGTGGAAGGTGCAGGTGAAGTTGGCCTTGTTGCCCTTCTTGTGGCGGCACAGCGTGGCACCGCGGTGCGAACAGGCGTTGATGATGGCGTTGAGCTCACCGGCCTTGTTGCGCGTGATGATGATGGGCTGACGGCCGATGTAGGTCGTGAGGTAGTCGTTCGGGTTCGGAATCTGGCTTTCGTGGGCCAGGTAGATCCAGTTGCCCTCGAAGATGTGCTTCATCTCGAGCTCGAACAGGTCCTCGTCGGTGAAGGCACTGCGGTGCAGCTTGTAGATGTGCTGGTTCTTGTCCTCGACCAGCATGCCGTCGAGACGCTGGCGGACCGCGTCCAGAGAAGTCGCGTTGCTCATGGTGTGCTCCGTGTGCAGGGATCAGGCGGCGGCGCGGGGGCGGGCGAAGTCGGTTGCCGGGGCGGCCGGGGCTTCGGCGTGCACCGTGAAGTCGAAGTCGATTTGCAGGAAGGGGCCGCTGAGGTCGAACTGCGCGGCGGCGGCCGGGTCGTCGATCTTCTTGACGGCGGGCACCAGGCCTTCACGCGTGCCGAAGGCGAAGTCGTCCCACAGGTGCGGGTCGTTCTCGATGTTGATCTGCGTGGTCAGCTTGCGGCAGCCCGGGGCCGTCACGAAGAAGTGGATGTGGGCCGGGCGGTGGCCGTGGCGGCCGAGGGCCTGCAGCAGGCGGTCGGTCGAGCCGCCGGGCGGGCAGCTGTAGCCCACGGGCAGGATGCTGCGGAAGGCATAGCGGCCTTCGGCATCGGTGATGATGGTGCGGCGAAGGTTGAAGGCGCTCTGCGTCGTGTCGAAGTAGGAGTAGTTGCCCAGGTGGTTGGCGTGCCAGACCTCGACCTTGGCGCCGGCCACCGGCTTGCCGTCGGTGGTGCGCACCACGCCCTTCATGATCACGGTCTCACCGGGGCTGGTGCCATCGTCCAGGCGCGCGAAGCCCTGCGCAACGGGGGCGCCGGCAACGTACAGCGGGCCCTCGATGGTGCGGGGCGTGCCGCCGGTCAGGCCGGCTTTGGCCTCGGCCTCGTCCATGCGCAGGTCCAGGAAGTGTTCGATGCCGATGCCTGGCGCGATCAGGCCGAGTTCGCCGTTGCGGCCGGCTTCGCTCAGGAAGTTCAGGCCGGCCCAGAATTCCTCCGGCTGAATGTCCAGCTCGTCGATCTGGATCATCAGATCGCGCACCATGCGGGTGACGATGGTCTTGATGCGGGGGTTGCCAGGACCGGTCACGCCGGTGTGGTTGATGCGCTCGACAAGGGCGTCGATGGTCTTCTTGTCCATGAGGGTCTCCTGATACGGCGGGGGTGGGGCAGTCCGAATTTCCGGGTGGAAAGCGACTGGATGTGGCGCGATCTTAGGAAGAGACCTTGTGTGGTGTCCAAGACGGTTTTAGACTCGTTTCATATCTGAAAGGTATGGAAAATGGAGTTGCGCCACCTGAAGTACTTCGTGGCCGTCGCGGACGAGCAGAATTTCACGCGCGCTGCGGAAAGGCTGCACATTTCGCAGCCCCCGCTGAGCCGGCAGATTCAGGATCTGGAAGATGAACTGGGATTGCCCCTGTTCGAACGGGGCTCACGGCCGTTGAAACTGACCGAGGCGGGGCGCTTTTTCTACACGCACGCGACCCGCATGCTCGAGCAGGCGCGCGAAGCCATTCAGACCACACGGCGCGTGGCTGCCGCGGACAAGCGCCTGGTGATCGGGTTTGTGTCGTCCACCATGTACGGCGCGCTGCCGCGCCTGGTGCGGCTGTTTCGGGCCGAGCGTCCGGGCACCGAGATCTCGCTGGTGGAAATGTCGACGGTGGACCAGTTCGAGGCCCTGAAGGCCGGGCGGATCGACGTCGGGTATGGCCGCATCCGGCTGGAGGACCCGGCCATCAAGCGGGAGGTGCTCCGCGAGGAGCAGTTGGTTCTGGCCATACCTTGCGAGCATGAGCTGGCACATGGCGCCCAGCCGGTCAGTCTCGCACAGGCGGCCCGCTTTCCCCATCTGATTTACCCTAGGAAACCCCGTCCGAGCTTCGCTGACCAGGTCTTGTCCATGTTTCGAGACCGCGGTGTCGAGCCGGTGGCCGTGCACGAGGTGCAGGAAATCCAGACGGCGCTCGGCCTGGTGGCGTCGGGCATGGGCCTGTGCGTGGTGCCGACGGGCGTGCAGCGCCTGCGTCCTGACGAGGTGGTGTACCGGCCCTTTGTCGATCCGGGCATGGTCTCGCCCATCATCATGAGCACCCGCTTGCACGACCAGTCCGAGGACCTGTTGCTGCTGCGCCGGCTGATCGACGACATCTACCGCATGCAGGCCGAAGAGCGGCGTCAGCAGGAGGAGCGGGCGCAGCTCCGCGCCGCGGGCATCATCGGCGATCCGGCCGCCCTGATCTGAGGGCGGTGCTGGCCGGGCGCAGCTCAAGCGACCGAGGCCCGTGGGCGCCGCGCCTGGATCGCACAGGCCAGCGCACCCACCAGCACCCCCCAGAAGGCCGAGCCCAGCCCCAGAAAACTCACCCCCGAGGCCGTGGCCAGGAAGGTGAGGATGGCGGGCTCGCGGTGGG